>DAOTTO010000287.1:0-5258 GCA_034437895.1 Anaerolineae bacterium
CCCCCGGCCCCCTCTCCAAGTATTGGAGAGGGGGAGAAAAACGCATCTTGAAGTCCCCTCTCCATGCAATGGGGAGGGGATTTAGGGGTGGGGTAAATGCGTGAGCGAAAGTCCTAAATTTGAGAGTCGAAAACTTTTAACTTTAGAGGTAGGGGCGACTCAGCGAGTCGCCCCTACTACGCGAGACCTAAACTTGTCACTCGAAATTACTGCTGTGAGGGCGTGGGCTGCACACTAAAGCGCACAGCGGTGCGCTCTTGGCCTTCAATATCTACTTCGGTAAAGTAGGGGAAAAAGACAATATCAATCTCGTCGCGTTGTAAATAGCTGCGAGCAATCGCCAGCGCTTTTACGGCTTGATTGACCGCGCCCGCGCCGATAGCTTGCACTTCGGCTTTGCCATGCTCACGAATGACCCCAGCGATGGCTCCAGCAACCGCCGTAGAGCGTGAACGTGCCGAAACCCGAATTATATCGTGGGAGGTACGAAAATCATCGGGAATTAATTCATCATGGGCATCAAAATTAGTGATAGATTGATCGTCGTAGTTATTTTGCATGTTATGCACCTATTTGGCTACTATGTCCTTGATTTCACTATATGACGGAACCTTGTGGAAAGAAATGACAAACCACCCTACGGTACCTATTTCTTAGCAGTTGTTGCGGTTTTGTATCTTTATAGGGGTTAATTATTTAAAACATAAGTATTATTCTGGGAAACTCATAAATTTATCCCAAATTATGAGCGCGTGAAAGTTTTCACCTGTGATTGTGCCAACCAGCACAATACCCCCTTTTCTGCGATATGTTGGGATAAAACGCCGCAGATTGGGCAATTTTGCCCTTAGTTTAAATATGACTCCGCTTGGGACGGATGTTAAACTTATCCCAAAATTTTAAGAAATTGTGATGGATTTATCCCAACCTTAAAATTTCCCGATTCTGGGCAATTTGGTGTCTGAATCTGTTGAACCTTTTGGCGGAGTGGGGTATACTCTTCAATACATTAGAGACCACAAACACAACAAAGCATCTGATGAGTAGTCGTATAAAGACTGCTCTTGAAACAAAGCCAAACAAAAAAATCGTTATATTTCTTTGAAACCGGGGGCGGCCAACGCACAGGGGTTTTTATTCCTCTGAGCCAACCCCCTTAGCTTTGCCGCCCGTGATGACCTTAATAGAATGGAAGAACAATCGTGGAACCGCAGCAAGCATGGCAGGTGGCCTACAGCCAACTTCAACTCCAATTAGACCGTGCCAGTTTTGATACGTGGCTGCGCGGTGCGTCTTTTATTGGCGTAGAGGATGGCATTTACGTGATAGGGGTACGCAACCCTTATGCACGAGATATGCTTCAGCATCGGCTCTATCGTAATGTGCGCCGTGTGTTGATGGATGTTTTAGGCAGCCCGGTGGAACTGCGTTTTGAAGTGCGCCAGATGGAAATCAACGGCAAGAAGCTCCCTCCCCGCGAGGAGATGCCGCTGTTTAAGCTGCTGGCGGAGCAGCCTTCTTCCTATAATGAAAATGAAGTTGTGCAGCCGTTATACGAGCAGGTGGCTCGTCCACAGCGGGCGGTGCTGCCAGAAAGCGAACTAAATCCGCGCTTTACGTTTGAGCGCTTTGTCGTCAATAACTCCAACCGTCTGACGTATGAAGCCGCCCGTGCTGTGGCGGAAAATCCGGCGCGGTACTATAACCCCTTTTTGATTTATGGCGGTGTCGGACTCGGCAAAACGCATTTACTTCAAGCCATCGCCCATGTCTGCCGCGCCAAAGGGCTGCGGGTGCTGTATATCCCGTCCGAAGCGTTTACCAATGATCTTGTGGATTCGATTCGGCATAAAACGACTGCCATGTTCCGTGACCGCTATCGCTCCGTCGATGTGCTGCTGGTGGACGATGTGCAGTTTATGGCGGGCAAAGAAAGCACTCAGGAAGAATTTTTCCATACCTTCAACGCCCTTTATACCTTTAACAAGCAGATCATCCTCGCGTCTGACCGTCCGCCGCGTGAATTGGTCACGCTGGAAGATCGCCTGCGTTCACGCTTTGAGGGCGGGTTGTCGGTGGATGTTCAACCGCTGGAATTTGAGTCGCGGGTGGCGATTTTGGAGATGTGGGCGCGGGAACGCGAACTGACCCTCGCGCCGGATGTGATGAACGTCATCGCGCAGCGGGCGCAAAACAATGTACGTGAGCTGGAAGGGCTGTTTAACCAGGTCGTCACGAAGGCGCATTTGGAACATCGCACGTTGACGGTGGAGACGGTTGCGACGGATTTAGAACGCTATGAGCGCCCGCGCCAGCACCGCCGCGAGGTGACTCTGCCGCAGGTGATCGAAGCCGTTGCCGCGCATTTTCGTCTGACGGTGGATGACCTCACCGGAAAAGGTCGCTCCACGCGCATTAATCAGGCGCGGCAGGTGGCAATGCTGATTGCGCGGGAACTCACTGATACGCCGCTCACCCAGATCGGCGATGCCTTTGGCGGACGCAGCCACACGACGGTTTTACACGGCTGCAACAAAATGACTGAAGAGATCGATCAAGACCCGACTCTGCGGGAAACACTCGCCCAGCTCAAAGTTGCCTTGCGCGGACATTAAATCTCCTCCGGCGGCTTGACGGCGATGAAGCTGCGATATAGGCTCAGATCGTAAATAATTTTCAGCGTTCCAGCCAGAAAAAACGGTGCGTAAAGTAATCCTGCGCCGAAGAGTATCCCCGTGAGTGTGGGTGAAATCGCGCTGGCGGCGGTGCGGGCGATGCTCGTGATTCCGGCGGCGGCAGAGCGCTCATCAGGATCGACCATCGCCATCACATACGATTGGCGCGTCGGCACATCCATCTGTGAGATGCTAAAACGTAGCAGCAGCACAAGAATCGCCAGCGGCAGAGTCGGCATCAGTGGTACGAGAATCAGCAGGATATTGGACGGAATATGAGTCCATACCATCGTATTGATGAGGCCATAACGCGCCGCAATCCGGCCTGCGACTAAAGCTGAAAACCCCGAAAGTAAGTTCGCGCCGAAGAAAATCCCGCCTAATACCGCCGTGTCCACACCGAAACGCCGAAAGAACCAATACGCCATCACGCTTTGCAGGACGAGTCCGCCGCCGAAGGCATCCAGCATAAATAAGGCTGAGAGCTTCAATACCGCCGGACGTGAGCGATGCAATCCAAAGCGGCTGCCGACCTTCCTTTCGATCTGGATGGGCGGCTCGACTTGAGTCCCCAAGCGCGTAAACATCACCAATAGGATGCCACCGATCACCCCATAAGATGCTAGAATCAAACGGTAGCTATCTAAAGCAGTGCTGCCACGATTTTGTAAATAGGTGGTCAATCCGCCAGCGGTTAATGCGCCAACGGCTGTCGCCAGTGAACCGAGCAGGTTGTACCAGACGAAAACGGAGGTACGAAATTGATTTTCTGTCGTTTGCGTCAGCGCGGCTTGCTCAATGGATAAAAACGGCCCGACTTCGTTCCCTGTCGGGCTGATCGTGCCAACAATCGCGGCGATGATGAGTAGAAATGGGCTTCCCGTAAAGGCCAATACCCAACCGCCAAAGATCATCAAACCCGCGCCGATCATCAACATCCGCCGCCGCCCGATTCGATCCGCGACCAGCGAAATCCACAGTGAGATAACCGCATCCCCAATCAGCGTGAGTGTCAAAATCAGCCCGATCTGACGTTCATCGAATCCACGTTCTGCCAGATAGAGCGCCAGCACCACCGAGAGAAAGCCGTAAGCGAACATGCGGATGATGCGCGTTGTGAACAGCAGCCTTCCAGCAGGGGCTAACGTTTGCAGGGCTTTGACCTCGACAATGTTGAGCATGTGTTTATCCCTTACGTTACAAATTCATCAGCAGAAGACCAACCACCGCCGCGCCTAAAACAACAACTGGCACATTGAGCTTAGACTTCCAGCGGAACAAGATCACCAGCCCAACCGCGAAAATCAGCAGCGCAGGTACATCGGGAATCGCTGTTCGCAGCAAAACCAGCGTGGTCGCCGCGATCAATCCGACCACCCCCGCCGTCACGCCATCCAAAAAGCTGTGCAGCGCTTTATTTTCTACCAAACGCTCAACAACCTGATGCCCGACCAGTGTAAAGGCAAACGCAGGCAGAAAAATTCCGATGGTGACGGCGATTGCGCCCAAGAATCCGCCGCCCACATAACCGACAAACGTCCCGAAGATGACCAGCGGCGCGGGTAAAATGCCGGAAAGCGCTAATCCGTCCAAAAACTGCGCGTTTGTCATCCACTGTCCGACGGTGACGGCATCGTTTTGCAGATACGAAATCACGGTATATGCGCCGCCGAAGGTCAAAAGTCCACTCCGCAAGCCGGAGCCAAACAGTCCGGGTAGCGAAGGGTCACTCGTAATAGCGACGGATGTGCTGGCTGCGGAGGAATGGTCTTGGGTAATGCTTATCACAGCAATGAAAATGAGGACGGCGCTTATAACGCCTAATCCCAACGTCGCCCAATGCATTTTACGCTTGAACAGCATATAGGCTATCCCCGCGACGGCAAGAGTGACGATAAAGGGGAGTCCGCTTAATTGGGCGAGCATGGCTAATCCGGCGATCCCCCATAATGCGCGATCATGCAGCGCGTGACTGCCGATTCGATGCACCGCCCGCACGATGACCGCGCCGACAGCCGCTTGCATCCCATAAAATGCCGCCGCGAAAAAGGCCGAGTCGAGGCCGTAAGTGACGTAAAACCATGAGAGCATCATCATCAACACGAATCCTGGCAGCATAAAGCCTAACCCTGCCAGTAAACCGCCGCGTCTTCCCCGTGCCAAAAGACCGAAATAGACGCAGAGTTCGTGCGCTTCTGGCCCCGGCAGAATCTGATAGACCGCCAACACCCGGTTAAAGCGCTCGTTTGTGACCCATTTTTCTTCGTCCACCAATTCCTGCCGGATCATTGCAATTTGCGCGGCGGGGCCACCCCATGCCAGCAGACCAAAACGCAAAAAGCGCAAAAATAGGCGGAGGTAAGACTCTTGCGGGATGGCAGGCGTTGAAATTTCGTGATCGTTCACAGGAACGGCGGCAGCATTCTTCATCAAATTCCTTGCGCGGATACCCCTGCCTTTAGGCATGGGGAGGAAGCGCAAGTTCTCCTTTCGTGTAGCTGTAACCGTCCGATTGGTGAAGCGGGGTGCAGTATTTGTAGCTAATACCCTGCACCGTGCCTGTGCGGGTGGTGATATTAAAGC
>DAOTTO010000288.1:0-5221 GCA_034437895.1 Anaerolineae bacterium
TTATTGTGTAGGGAGCGACACGTCAGTCACTCCCTACCCTGAGTTTCGGATAGTGTTTTCATTCTATCCCCACCCCTAAATCCCCTCCCCACTTCGTAGAGAGGGGACTTAAAGAACCATTGTGAACCATTTCCCTCCCCTTCGCCATTGCATGGCGAAGGGGTTGGGGGATGAGGACATCATAAAAGTTAATCAAGGTAAGCTATCCAAAACTGAGGTTCCCTATAAACCTATCTACCGGTCTATCGAAACATCGTTTCAACCGGATAGGCGATATACGTCTCATAAGCGGCAGTATGGATTTCCGCACATTGATGCTGAATATCCTTCAGATAGGCATGAATATCCCCATGCATAATGTCGTCAATCTGGTCATAGCTGAGTGCGGCACGTAATCGCCCCGCCAGACGATGCACCCGCACGGATTTGCGTGTCTCGGTTGAATCGGCGATGGCGCTTAAGGCGGATTGAATAGCGTCAGCGGCGAAACGTACCGAATGCGGGAATTCTTCATTCAAAAGCAGAAATTCCGCGATGTAATTGGGGCGCAATTCAGCGGTATGAACCTTGACATACGCTTCAAACGCGGTGCAGGACTTGAGCAAACCCAGCCACTCAAAATAATCGCTGTGTGTGACATCAGGATGAATATATGGAAATGTGGAAAAATGCCCATCGAGCAGCGCCGCAATCGAACTTGCCCGCTCGATAAAGCGCCCAAGCTGAATAAAATCCCAGCCTTCATTATGGCTCATGGTGGAGTCGGTCACGCCCTGGAACATCTGCACCTGATCTTTTACGGTCTGGAAAAATTTGTGCGGCTCGATGTTGAGGGCAGTATCGGCGTTGCTTTCCCCAATGAACAAATACAGCCGATTCACCTGCTGCCACATTTCGGTGCTGATTCGCTCGCGCACCTGACGCGCATTTTCTCGTGCGCCAATAATGGCCGCCGCTACCGAAGCCTTATTGTGCGGATCAAAAGTGAGTTCGCGCACGACTCCAAACGCATCGTCGGATTCAACATGACACGCCGCCCGAAGCGCGGATTGGAGGCGCGTCCAGCGGCCTTGATCGCGTTCCGGCGTAGATTGCTCCAGCGTGAGGTTGAGCTGTAAATCGAGCAAGCGGGCGGTATGTTCGGCACGTTCTAAGTAACGGCTCATCCAGTAAAGACTGTCGGCGACTCGTGAAAGCATGATATTAGTTCTCAGTTTTTAGTAATCAGTATTTGGTTGTAAGACTTATGCAGTTAATTGATTCATTGAAGACGAAGCGACACTCCACACACAATGCAATATGTTGCCGACCTGCGCGATTCCTAAGTTTAAGAAGATTTTAACCAATCTTGATGGAAATGTCGTATAGCTAAATAACACAGACATTATGGGCAACGAGTCATCTATCTCAACGAATCATGGGACGTTGATTGTCTCTATTGGGATAAAATCACCTATTGGCGTATTATTCGCGTTGTAAGCCCCTAACCGGACCCCGTCGATAAAGCCATACAATGCTACGCCGAGCGTATAGTTACCCGGCGGCGTGTTTTCCGGGATTTGAAAGGTGTAGCGATCTGCGATTATCACATTAGGCTGCCAACGTGTGGTCGGCAGCGTCCAATTCAATGGCTCGGCATCCTGCTGCCCCCATAGTGGATTGTTGGTCGCCGGATTGAACTGTTCGCCTAACAGGAAAACCGACACTTTGTAGCGTTCTGTAAGCGCGGTATCCGTTTCCCAAAACAACGTTAAGTCAAGCGTATCGCCGGGGCGCAGTTGGTCGGATTCAAGCGTATAGCCGCGCAGATGAATCGACTCGCCTAAAACAAAATCAAGCGGATGCTCAATATCGGCGGCGACAGCTTGCGCGTTGGTTGTGAGGTTCGCCAGTCTAAACTGCGCGAGTTCAACATCACCCAAATAAATGTGGTACTGCCCTACTGGTAAATCCGGCGTAAGCGGAAGGCTGATCTGCTGACGGGTAAATCCAGCACTAGCAGAGGAGGGCGGCTCAATCGTGAAATCACGTTCAACCTCACCTATCAAGCGCATCGTGAAGGCCGTTTGCGGCGGTGTCTGCCAATAAAGCGCGAAAATCAGATTATCGCCAATCGGATATTCGTGCATTGGCAAATCCGCGCCGATCAATCCTTCGACATTGGAAATGTTTTGTGGCGGCACAAAATCCGGCGCGAGATCATAAATTATGGCGGTGCGTTCCGGCGTTTTTGTATAAAGGGTTAAAGTGCTGTCGTTAAATGCCCATATCGTCGTCGCTTCGGCATGGTCTTCAAGCCACATCACAATCGCATCTTGCGGATCATTCACGAGCGACTCGTCATTTTTAATCAGCCAGATCGCGTCTGAATTTTCCCAAAGCGGCGTGAGCAGATAATCCGCGAATCCAGCATCAACAGGCTGTTGATAAGGCACGTTGACCCAATCATCATGATATTCCGCCGCCAGCACCGTCCACGCGCGGTCATTATGCAGCACAACCGCATCTCCCGCCTGACGATGCGCCCGCAACGTATGCGCGACAGAAACATAAACATCACGCAGCACACGCCCCTCATACGTGCCGCGTAAGCCGATCAACGATGCGCTTAAAACGATTACCAGCGCACCAATGCCTAAAATCCGGCTGAATGACGCAAGTTTGACGATGCTCCACGCCAGCAGCACATAAAAACAGGATGACAGCATCAGCAAATAACGCACCGCTAAGGGACGGCCTAAATTATGGATTGGGAGAGTCAGCAAAAAAACGACCAGCACAGGCATCAAAAGTCCGGCGAGGAGCAAAATCAGAGAGTCACGATGACCACGATGAGCGCGGATGAATATCGCGCCGATACCGATCAGTAAAATAATAAGTACCACGCCCACCAGCGGCAGAACATTCCCCCAATCAGCGGGGATCCCTGTCGTGAGCGTGACGAAATACACTTGCAGGAAAAACCCAAACGAAGTGGGTTGTTCAGCGCTCCAGCCGTGCATCCGCTGAATTGCATACAGCGCCCAAGGCAGAAAAAGCACAGCGGCGGCGATTTGCGGAATCAGCCACGCGATCAAAAAACGGCGCGGGAATTTCCGCCGTACCCACACAACCAAAAACGCGAGATTAGTCGCTAAAGGCAGGACTACAGCCAGATAAAAGGTATGGAGTGCGCCGAGGACGCAAATCACGTAAAGGATTTGCCAAACGGCATAGCGCTTTTGTTTGGGTCGAAAGCGAAAAAGTTGCACCGTAGCCCACAATGCACCCGCCGAAAATAATCCCGCCAGCATGTGCATCCGCATCAGTTGGGAAATATCGATGTTGGCGCGGGAAAGCCCGAACAGCAGCATCGCCAACAATCCAACCTGCTTTCCGCCAACTGACTTGCCAAGCGCATACACGACGGCGACGGTCAGAATCCCAAACAGTACCGACGGAAAACGCAGCACAAATTCACCATCGCCAGTAAATAACCGCTGCGCCCGAAGTGCCAGATAATAGACTGGAGGATGCACATCGCGGGCGGTTGTTTCCAACATTTGCGCGAAGGGCTGCCGGACGAGCCAATTGCTGTAGCCTTCGTCCCAATTCAGATTTAGATCGCCGAGCTTGTAGACGCGCAGACCAAACGCCAGCAGCAGAATCAAGATGGGCAGGAATCGCAGAAATGTCTTCATAAAAAGCGACGATTGCTTTATGAAACGCAAAGGCGCAAAGTACGCAAGGATTCGCAAAGAAAAAATCGACTTTTTACTCTCAACTCATTGCTCATCACTCGTTCAACACCCAAGTATCTTTGCTGCCGCCACCTTGTGACGAATTGACAACCAGTGATCCGCGCCGCAACGCCACGCGGGTGAGGCCGCCGGGTACTATGCTCACACGATCTCCATAAAGGATATACGGACGTAAATCAATATGGCGGGCTTCGACCTGTCCTTCGATAAAGCATGGGGCGCGGGAAAGCTGAATCGTCGGCTGGGCGATGTAATTGCGCGGGTTAGCAATGACGGCCTCACGGAATTTTTCGCGCTCGGCAGCAGTGCTGTGTGGGCCAACCAGCATCCCATAACCGCCGGATTCCCCAACCGCCTTCACCACCATACTGTCCAAATTCGCTAAGACATGATCGCGTTGTTTTGGTTCATAGCAGAGATACGTTTCGATATTGGGCAAAATGGCATCTTCGCCCAGATAATAGCGGATGATCTGCGGCACAAAGGCATAAATGGCCTTGTCATCCGCGACACCCGTGCCAATCGCATTCGCCAGCGTGACGCTGCCGGAACGGTAAGCATTAAACAGCCCCGGTACACCCAACGTCGAATCCTTGCGGAAGGCCAGCGGGTCGAGGAAATCATCATCAATGCGGCGGTAGATTACGTCCACACGGCGCAAACCCGATGTCGTCCGCATATAGACGATGTTGTTATGCACCAGCAGATCACGCCCCTCGACCAGTTCAATCCCCATCTGCCGAGCCAAAAACGTATGCTCAAAGTAAGCCGAATTAAAGATTCCCGGCGTTAGTAGCACAATCATCGGGTCAGCTTGGCCTCGTGGCGCGAGGGCGCGGAGGGTCGCCAATAACGACTGCCCATAATGGTCAATCGGGCGCACCCCGTAATTAAGGAACATACGCGGGAAGACATTCCGCATCACCTGACGATTCGCCAGCATGTAACTTACGCCGCTTGGCACACGCAGATTATCTTCCAATACGGCGAATTGTCCGTCCGGCTGGCGGATTAAGTCCGTCCCGACGACAGAAACATACACATCCCGCGCCACCCGCAGCCCACGCATCTCGCGGCGGAAGTGCTGACAGGTGAAGACCAGTTCACGCGGGACAACGCCATCGCGCAAAATTTTGCCATCGTGATAAATATCGCCCAAAAATAAGTTGAGCGCCGTAATCCGCTGAGTCAGGCCGCGTTCAATCGTCGCCCATTCAGTGGCGGTGATGATGCGCGGGAGCAGATCATACGGGAAGATGCGCTCGGTGCCTTCTTCGCGTCCATAGACGGTAAAAGTGATGCCCTGATGCAAAAACGATTGGTCAGCGGCGGATTGGCGGCGATACAGTTCATCGGGCGGCAGTTCGCGCAGACGGTCTAAGAGCGCGGCGTAATGCGGGCGGGACACGCCTTCGCTGGTGAACATTTCATCATAAGCGTAATCAAGCTGATACTGTGGGAAGGTGTCGGTTGTCATGTTG
>DAOTTO010000289.1:0-11200 GCA_034437895.1 Anaerolineae bacterium
GGTCGAACCAAAGGTTCGCGGTAAGCGCTGTCTCCTTTCAAGGGTAGCGGACAATAATCCCCGAAGGGATACCGTTTTTTAAGTTACCTATGGAAAACGGTCAAACCTACACCGCTTGCGCGGGTAACGTCCTCCTCGACAAAGTGAGCGGCCTGTACTTTCCCGAACTTGCACTGGCTTCGTACCCCGTAGGCCTGTTTAACAAGTAGGTTCTAGTGCTTCGGGCTGGAGCGTCACCCGAAGGTAGGTCTTGAACACTTACCGCTAACGTAGCCCGATAAGGCAAAATGCCTTCTGGCTGAGTCTGGTCAGCGCCGGACTTGGTGCAAACTTCGTTTGCCGTCTACAAGTCCCTAGCTTTAGCTATGGGGTCGCTGACCTGAGTTGTGTCGGCAGACCTCATTATAACATTAGGCGCATAGATGTTCTGTCCTCATAGGTCAATCATCAGGGATACATCAGCTTAACTTCTTATCAGGAATAATTATTTCTAAAATCCTCTCAATTTAAGACACTTAGTGCTATAATTCCGCCACATCACACCATTACCGATGCCCAAAAAATAGGTTTTACGTATGGAAAATTACGCGGGTCGCGTCATCAAAAGTTATGAGCTGAAAGATATGATCGGGGAAGGCGGTTTCGGTGCGGTCTATCGCGCCTATCAACCGTTGATCCGTCGTGAAGTCGCTGTCAAAATCATCCTGCCGCAACATGCCAACCGTGCCGAGTTCATTCGGCGGTTTGAAACAGAAGCCCAGCTTGTCGCTCGCTTAGAGCATCCTTTCATCGTCCCCCTATATGATTACTGGCGTGAGCCAAGTGGTGCCTATCTGGTCATGCGTTGGCTGCGCGGCGGCAGCCTACAAGACTCGCTCAAGAAAGATGGCGCGTGGAATCCGGTTAAAGTGAGCAAAATGCTCAACCAGATCGCCGAAGCACTCACTGTCGCGCATCGTCAAGGGGTCATCCATCGTGATCTTAAATTGGAAAATATCCTTTTAGATGAAAGTGGTAACGCTTATCTAAGCGACTTCGGCATCGCAAAAGACACTGTTGGCAAAGATCGAATCACCCAAAACAATGCGATTCTCGGCTCGCCAGCGTATCTATCGCCTGAGCAAATTAAAGGCGAGGATGTCACGCCCCAATCCGACATTTATTCGCTCGGTATTATGCTGTTTGAACTTCTGACGGGTAAAATGCCGTTTGAAGAAAGCAGCCCGGCGACTCTGCTTTACAAACATCTCAGCGAACCCCTGCCAGACCTGCTTAACTTCAAGCCGGATCTGCCGCCTGCCTTGAATGATGTTATTCAACGCGCAACCGCCAAAGACCCCGACGCACGTTTTGCAGATACCATCTCACTAGCGGCAGATTTCCGAAGGGCAATTAAGTCCGACGCGGAAAGTTACAGCGAGACCGGAACCGCCCTTATCACGTCTACTGGCATTATGATGCCTGATCCAGAAAACCCCTATAAAGGGTTACGTGCCTTCCAGCAGTCTGATGCAGCCGATTTTTTTGGGCGCAAGCATCTGGTAGAGCGTTTACTGGATCGCCTAAACGAAGCGGATGACTATGCCAGTTTCTTGGCTGTCGTGGGGCCAAGCGGAAGCGGCAAATCCAGCGTCGTGAAAGCCGGCCTCATTCCTGCTCTGCGACGTGGAGCCTTAATCGGCTCGGAAGATTGGTTCATTGTCGAAATGGTGCCAGGTGTAGACCCAATGGAAGAATTGGAAGCGGCACTTTTGCGAATTGCCGTCAACCCACCCGCCAGCCTCTTAACGCAGTTGAATGAGGATACACGCGGCCTCGTCCGCGCCGTTAAGCGGGTGCTGCCGGACGACAACACCGAGCTAGTTATCGTCATTGACCAATTTGAAGAATTATTTACGCTGGTCGATGATGAAGCACAGCGCACCCATTTCTTAGATAGTTTGCTCATGGCCGTGAGCGAATCGCGCAGTCGAATGCGCGTTATTATTACGTTACGTGCCGATTTCTATGATCGCCCCCTCAATTACGCCCGCTTTGGCGAATTAATGCGCCGTCGCACAGAAATTGTGCTGCCGCTTACGCCGGAAGAATTGGAACAATCCATCACCGGGCCAGCGCTGCGGTCTAGCATCATACTAGAACCCGGACTTGTGACGCACATCGTCGCCGATGTTAATGAGCAGCCTGGAGCGCTCCCGCTTTTGCAATATGCCCTCACTGAGCTTTTTGAGCGTCGAGAGGGGCGCACCTTGACGATGAAGGCCTACAGCGACATTGGTGGAACACTAGGAGCCTTGGCGCAGCGTGCTGATGAACTCTACGAAGGATTAGGCGATGAAGGGCAAGAAGCGGCTCGCCAGCTCTTTTTACGGCTCGTCACCCTGGGCGAAGGCACTGAAGACACCCGTCGTCGCGCTCATTTAGCTGAGTTGCTTTCCATTGGCGAAGACCGTGATGAAATGTCAACGGTGATTGATGCCTTTGGGCGTTATCGTCTCATGACTTTCGATCATGACCCCGGAACGCGCAGTTCTACCGTCGAAGTGGCGCATGAAGCCCTTATCCGTCAATGGGGACAGCTGCGCGAATGGCTAAACGAAAGCCGCGAAGATTTACGCGCCCAGCGCAGACTGATCTCGGCAACCGAAGAGTGGCTGGCCTCTAAGAAAGATCGCAGTTATTTGGTGCGTGGCGCACGATTGCAGCAGTTTGAAGAATGGCAAACGACGAGCAAACTTGCCCTCAATAGCGATGAGGCGGAATATCTCCGTGCCAGCATCGCGGAACGTGAACAGGCCGAAGCAGCAGAAAAAATCCGCCAAGAACGCGAGGCAGGCTTGGAACAGCGCTCGCGTAATCGACTCCGTGCATTGGTGGGTGTGATGAGTGTCGCCGCCGTTATTGGCCTTGCTTTAGCCTTCATTGCTTTTTCCGAAGGCCGCCGCGCCCAGGCTGCACGAACCGATGCAGAAGCCAGCGCCGCAGAAACCAATGGGCTGGCGCTCGCCGCCAATGCTCGCAATGCCTTGATAGAAGACAACACCTCGCTCGGCTTATCGCTCGCCATAGAAGCCGAGAACGCATACCAACCCGCCCCAGTAGAAGTGATGCGTGTTTTAGCCAGCGCCGCTTTTGGTCCTGG
Source organism: Anaerolineae bacterium (assembly GCA_034437895.1). Lineage (GTDB taxonomy): Bacteria > Chloroflexota > Anaerolineae > Aggregatilineales > Phototrophicaceae > JANRLJ01. The sequence goes on from DAOTTO010000289.1 coordinate 3,143, forward strand.
TGTACGTTATCGCTTTGAAGGGCATGAAAAAGCCGCCCTCAATGTCGCTTTCAGCCCTGATGGGCGCACCAGCGTGTCCACATCTGCTGACGGCACAATTCGGATTTGGGATAATCAAACAGGCCAAGAAATACGCCGGATTGATGCACCCGATAACATTCCTACAAGTGCGGTTTACAGCCCTGATAGCCAAACAATTTTGACCAGCGGCACCGATAGTAAACTCTATTTATGGGATGCTGAAAGCAGCGATCTCATCCGCACGTTTGCAGGGCATGAACAAGCAACCACATCGGTTGTCTTTAGTGCAGACGGACGACAGGCGCTTTCCGGTTCGCTTGACCATACGCTGCGTTTATGGGATGTGGAAACAGGCGAGGCCATTCGTATTTTTGAAGGACATAATGGTGTCGTACTTGATGTTGATCTCAGCGCAGATGGGCGTTACGCGGCCTCTAGCTCAGGCGATGTTAGCATCAGCAATGATACGGCGGATGCCACTGACCGCACCATCCGTATTTGGGATATCGAAACAGGCGAGCAACTCTGGCAATTTGCGCCGCCCGGCGGCTTTATGCGAACCGTTAAGTTCAGCCCCGACAGTCGCTATGCGCTTTCCGCTACGTGGAGCAGCACAACGGGAGGAATTCTGAGCCTGTGGAATCTCGAAACAGGCGAAGAAGCCCGCCGCTTTTATGGACATACTGATATTATTTCGGGTGTTGCTTTCTCGCCAGATGGTGGGACGATTATCTCTGCGTCGTGGGATCGGACATTGCGTTTATGGAACATCACCAATGGCATTGAAGTCGCTCGATTTGAAGTATTTAATGACCGCTTGCTCAATCTTGCCATTAGCCCAGATGGGCAGTACGCGCTTGTGCCATCGGGTAATTTGGGCGGTAACGAGATCGAACAGGAACGCGACAATAGTACAGATACCAGTGTGTGGCTGATTGACCTGCAAAGCCGTAATGAAGTGCATCGTTTTACCGGCTCACAAGATTGGGTCTGGAGCATGGACATCAGCCCGGATGGACAATTAGCAGTTTCAGGTTCAGGGCCACTGAGTCCGCCCATCGCTGATTCCAGTGTGCGTATTTGGGATATAGCAACTGGAGAAGTCCTGCATCAAATGACGGGTCACATCGACACGGTTGAAGGGGTCGAATTTAGCCCTGATGGGGAGACGGTTTTATCGAGCGGTTGGGATGGTTATGTCATTCTTTGGGATGTCGCCACCGGGGCGGAAATTCGCCGCTTCCGTAACGGTGAACGGAGTCATAGCGGACGTGTCACTAATGTCGCCTACAGTCCTGACGGGACAACCGCCGCATCCTGCGACAGCGACGGCCTGATTATTTTATGGGATGTCGCAACGGGAGACGAAATCCGTAATTTTGAAGGGCATGAAGGCGAAGTCGGCAACATCGCCTTTAGCCCCGATGGTACGATCCTTGCTTCCGCATCTGATGATCGCACGGTACGCCTTTGGGACGTAGCGACGGGCAGCGAAATCCGTCGTTTTGGCACAGACGGTATCGCCCATGACGACACAGGTAATGATGTTGCCTTTAGCCCAGACGGAACGATGCTGCTCTCCAGTTCATGGGACAGCACCATCAAGCTATGGGATGTGGCGACAGGCAGCCAAATTCGCAGCTTTGAAGGTCATAACGGCCCGACTTTCGGCCTTGCCTTCAGCCCGGATGGGCAGGTTTTTCTTTCTACCTCGTCGGATACAACCGTGCGGATGTGGGATATCGCCAGCGGACAAGAAATTCGGCGGCTTAATGGACACACTAACTGGACTTCAGAAGTTGGCTTTACGCCTGATGGCAAATTCGCGCTTTCCAGCGGGCAAGACAATACCCTGCGCCTCTGGCAAGTTCCCCGCACCCCTGATGAAATCGTCGCTTGGGCAGAAGCAAATCGTTATGTACGCGCTTTAACCTGTAACGAGCGCAAGCAGTATCGCCTTGAGACTGACCCATTATGTGAGTAATTCCCCAAAACGGATAGAGGCATACCGTTTTTATGCCTCTATTTCGGCTTCATTTCCCGCGTAGGCTTCGGCCAAAAGATACCATTGGGGCAAACACCCACCGAATCAGCCGCACCAGCCGCGCTAACACAATCACTAAAATTTCGGGGCGTTGTACGGCAAGAATCGGATAAACCTCGGCATCCTCTGCTTGTAAAATATAATTCGCCGCCGCAATGCCCGTCACGGTTGCGCGTTCCATCCACAAAGATGGCGTATCAAACCCGACCCAATCCCCACAAGCGAATATCTCCGCCCAAGGTGTTTTTACATGCAAGCTGTCCGCTGTTGGAACACGAAATTGAGTATGAGTCCGGCTGTTGCGCCGTACTGCCCCATAAACAAACGAACCTTTTAGCTCGGGAAATGCCCGTTGAATATCATCTACAGCGAGAATAAGTAAGTTGTTTTCGGGCTGATCCAGCAGCGCATCGTTGCCATAAAGATGCACCTCAATTGCACTTCCGCCTATAGTTTCGTGCCACTCCCGAAATTCCTCATACATCCGATGCAGCCAAAAAAAATTATCCGGCACAAAATCCCCAGTGAACATGCCTCCGTGCGTCCCTTCTCGTGGAGAACGGCTGAACCACACCCGAACAGCTACGCTTCGCACCGCCGAGGGGAATTTTAGTCCACTAGCAATCGAAGCCGTAGTTTCTCCCGCGCACAAAATCCGCTGGGCAGCCGGGGCATAAGTTGCCAGAATAATGTGCCGCGCTCGGAATGAACGCCGACCCCGCCGACCCGAATCCTCTACAACAATGCGCCAATATTCGCCCTCACGTTCAAGCGATTGTGCGTTTATCCCGCCAATAACGCGTCCGCCACTTTGCTCAATATGATTTACAAGCGGCTGGATTATGCTTTCATGTGAATTAGCCGGGAAATATTGCATCTTCCAAGAGTCGCGCCGCATCATCGTGTAAAATCGCAGCGCCGCGATGAAGGCCGTCAGCGAAATTGTTTCGGGATGTGCCGCCAGCAGATTTGCGCCCAAGCCGGTAAAGGTGGCGCGGAGATTGGGTGTCCATCCGCGAAAAAACTCTTTCATCTTTAATCCATCAAGCGCTACACCTTCACGGATAGGATCGAACCCTACCGTCCACAAAATACTAAACAAGACCCCCGGCAGCGAGAGAAAATCTAAAGGCGTAATCGTTTGCCAGATGCGCGGATGAAACAAAAGTTGCAAATAATGAAACGGTGCAGGCAGCCAACGTGAGCGCACCGCGTTACCCGCCTCGATTGACCGCACTTCCCGCCCCCAGCGGTTGATCCACTCTTCACCGCCAGAGGTAATCAATTGCGTATCGGTAAATCGCTCTAGGGTCGCACGAAGGTTATTGTAATTGCCCCAAACGGCATGAACGCCATGATCGGGGTTAAACGCCCACTGCCGCCCCTCATAGTCAAAACTGTCGGCATCACCGCCCGAAAGCCTGCCACCCGGCCATTTCGAATCAGCCTCTAACACAATTGGCGGTATACCCCGTGCTGCTAAATGTGCCGCCGCCGTCAGCCCTGCCAAGCCCCCACCGATAATGACAACTGGAAACACATCGTCTTGATTTTGTTCAGCCAAGCGAACCCATCCTCAAAAACCCCATCATACCAAAAGGGCGACCCTTTGCCGCCCTCATATTTTAGAGAAGCTGTTTGGTAGCTGTAGGGAATGACCGATGTGTCACTCCTAGCAAACTTACCTGCATGTGCATCCCAGTGATCCCTATTTCCCAATCAAGGCGTTTTGATCTGCACTTTGCGTCCGCCGACATCCACCAATCCATCGGCATCCCCCATAAAATTCCAATCGCCCTTATTAACACGAGTCACCCAGAAATCGCCACGCACCTTCAAGCCAGGTAAATTATCGCGCGCCGCTTGATTATAATGCGATGTCTTGCGTAAATCGGCAACTTTTGCCATAAGTTGTTCTTCGGTAATGCCATTTTCGCCGGGGCGTGACCGCACAGGTACACCAAGCTGCTCTTCCGCCATCCGCACAAATTTATGTCCAGTGCCGAAGTTCACACCCATATCGAAAAGAAGCGCATAAGACAGCGGCAGCTTTAATCCGCGTGGCGTAATATAGCCTTCCACAACTTTATCCCAGTAATTGGCACTGGCAACTTCATCTTGGGCGCGTTGCATTTCGGCTTCATTCGCCGCAGCCAAAAGAAGCTGCTTAAGGTTCATATCATCCCGTAGGCTTGCATCGTGCATTTTAATCCGATCTGCATAGCCGCGTAATCCGTTGGCTGTGGCGCTGGCGGAAGTGGCTAGATATTTATCGACCACTGTAAATAAACTGCCTGCCGCCAAGGTAAATTGAATCAGCCCGTAGCTAATGATACCAGCATCATAATTATTGTAGGCGGCATAGCCCGATCCTTCAAAAGCTGCGGTCACGACAAAAGAAGCCTTTTTGACACGGTGAAGGTCAAACGAAACTGTCCCCGCAGCAGGTGGTGTAACCATCTGTGCAGCAGGGGGCGGCGCAGTTTGTGCAGGTGCTGGAGACGGTGAAGGCGCGGGGGCATTTCCAGCGGCACCGGTCATCTGTTGACGTGTGAGCATAAAGGCATTTGCGGGTTGAGCAACCGTGCCGTAACCAAAGGCAGATAAATCGCCCTGCACCTCAATCAGATCATCCCGTACCCAGCCTGTAGTGTTATCTGGAAAGGTCAGGCGAAACCATTGGTACGTTTTACCGTTTAATCCTTCGTTAGCAGAGTCGGGCGCAACTTCCATGATGGGCAAACTTCCCAACCCCACAGGTTTTTTAAAAAGTAAGGCAGCCGTCCTAAGTGCAGAAGCACGGACATTGACCTCCGATAATGATGAAATACCACGAATAGTAGCAAGGGCAGATGACATCGTGCGAACTCCTTTTTAACCGATCCTTCTCACATCATAGCAGACATGAACATAAGTGTTACGTGAGATTGGCTCAATGAATCGCAGATTTCTATATAATGACAACAAAGGCGTTTAAAATTTTTAAACAAGGCATTCATCATGATTAAGAAATTTAGGGTAATGGGTTTGTGGGTCGGTACATTGCTGCTTATTGCAATGAATATTGGCTCATTATTGGCACAAGATGCTGAATTCCAACCTGCGCGGATTGTCAATGATGAAGGGGGTCCCGTCGTCATTCGTGGAGATGTGACCTACACCAATCCATTTTTTACCAGCGGCGTAGCGGCACCAATCATCATTCTTGAAGATCAAGCTGGCTTCGTTGACCGCAACGAGTATTTTATTTTCCCGCCACAATCCCAAACAATTGGTCAGCTTACCTCGGATTTTTACACGTCGCCTTTTAGTTACAATTTGGCGCTCCCCATAGAACCACAAGGGTCGCTGCGCGATGTCGATCAAGATGGCGGCGAAGACACAGGCGTGATGGTCTTTGCAGTCGCCTATTGGAACAATACGTGGGGCGATCCATTTTTGGAAGTGCGCGACTTAGGCGGTGGCGGTTGGTCAACTGCGTATGCCTCCACCCGTGTTAGCACAGACCCCGATACCCCGCGTGAAATCGTGGGCGGAAGCTACCTCGTTTATACGCCCGACGATCAACAGGGCTTCCCATCTGGCTTCGGTGCGGACGGCCTGCTCTTTACCGGAGACGATCCCATTGTCGGGCTTCCACAAGGCTATACTGTCGTCAGCATGGATTCCGAGCCGTTTACATTTGATCGCGGACGTGAGCAAACGATTAACCTTATCGAACCGGAGGGCGCTGAACTTGTTGATTTTAGCGGTCTGAGCTTCAGCGCAGCTTTTGATGCGATGTTAGATAAATTCCGTCGGGAATATGCCTTCACCGAGTATAAAGGAATTGATTGGGAGGCGCTTGGCGTAGAATTCCGTCCGCGTTTTGTGGAAGCAGAAGCAAATAACGACTCTCAAGCCTATCTGGACGCGCTGCGGGAATTTATCTGGCGCATCCCAGATGGGCATGTCAGCGTCAATCCTTTCTCCGTTTATCAGGATGAGTATCAATTCGACATCGCAAACGGTCTCGGACTCGCCATTCGTGAGACAGATGACGGACGGGCAATCGTCACCTATCTCACCGTTGGCGGCCCGGCGGAAGAAGCCGGAATCCAACTCCGCGCCGAGATTCTTGAAATTAACGGCAAAGCGATCAACCAAGTCATTGATGCTGTACAGCCTTGGTCAGGCCCATTTAGTTCGCCACATAATTTGCGCTTGGCACAGGAACGTTTTGTCTTCCGTTTTAATGCGGATACCGATTCCGTCGATATTACCTATCGCAACCCAGACGAAAATGAAGCCCAAAACGTAACACTTGATACCGTACCCGAAGGCGACAGCTTCAACAATTTTCTGCCGGGAAACCAATTAACTGGCTATGAGCTGCCCGTTGAATATCAAATCCTACCGAGTGGTTATATTTACGCCAGCATCTACAGCTTCCTCGATAACGATGTCTTGAGCATTCAACTTTGGGAGCGTATGATCCGCGAAATAAATCAGACAGGTGCGCCGGGGTTAATTATCGACATGCGACAAAATGGCGGCGGAAACGGTTTCCTTGCAGACCAAATGGCGGCTTATTTCTTTGATGAAGAATTGGTCGTTGGGCAGCGTGGGTTTTACAATGAAGAATTAGATGACTTTTACTTCGATGAACGCGGCGTTCAGCGCATGTATCCGCCAGCGGCAGACCTGCGTTTTGAGGGTTCCATTGCGGTATTGGTCGGTCCCGAATGTGCCAGTGCTTGTGAGCGTTTTGCTTATAACTTAACGCTGCAAGATCGTGCCGCGATTGTGGGGCAGTATCCAACGGCAGGTTTAGGCGGCAGTGTATCAGATTTTCGTATGCCGCTAGGGATAACCATACGTATGACGAAAGGACGCTCAGTTGATGCGGAGGGCAACATCCATATCGAAGGAACGGGAGTTGAACCTACTGTTGATGTCCCAGTTGATGAAACAACCCTTTTTAGTACAGGCGACCCCGTGTTGGAAGCAGCAATTGCCTCTTTGGGTGGCGACAGCACCAGTAACTCTCAGGAAGCGGAGACAATCGCAATTGGGGACATGGTTACGGGCGAATTCACCATTGGGCAGCGCATTCGCTATACATTTGAAGTAGAGGCCAACCGTGCCTTCGATGTGTTTTTGGGCGACGAGTCCGGCGAATTAACAACGATTGTGCGTTTCTACGATTTACAGGACAATTTGATACTTTCCAATGAAGATGAACAATCTGCCGACAGTGGCAATTCATTTTTGGAGCAGATTTCGAGTTCGCAAGATGCAACAGTCGTTATTGAAATCGGAACTTTTGAAGATTCCTTGGAAGGATCGTTTATCCTAAGCATTACCGAGTCCGAATAGACAAAAACCATCCTCTCATTTTTAAAAAGGTCTTGCGTGTGCATGGCCTTTTTAATTAGAAAAACATAACTAAACTAACACATCCGTTATTTTTTACAAAAAATTCGTTTTTTTCTCGTGACTTTTGCACTATCTTTGAGTTATATTTATCATACGTTTTTCAGGTAAACGTTTTCTCAAACATTTATGCAGAATAAAGACTTACCGAGTTATCATTAATTATAGGTTAATTCATGAATGTAATCACTATGGACATCAACGTAGAAAAAATTGGTCAAATCACTGTAATCGAAATGTTTGGGGAGCTTGATTCAAATACTGCGCCCGGTATTCAACAGCAAATAATGCCACTTGTTGAAAAAAACAGTAAAATCCTCCTCGATATGTCTCATGTGACGTATATGTCGAGCGCAGGCTTACGCACCCTCCTCCTGCTCTATCGTCGCATTCGCGATAACATCGGGCATATCGTCATCGCTGGGTTATCAGACGAAGTGCGGGATGTGATGGCAATCACCGGTTTTCTGGATTGTTTTGCGACCTTTGAAAACCGAACCGCAGGATTAAAGGCATTGGGTTAATATGCAGCAGCAGGGACGAATCGACAGCGAACCGACGCACAGTTATGAAGGATA
>DAOTTO010000290.1:0-3917 GCA_034437895.1 Anaerolineae bacterium
GCCGTTTAAGACCATTTTTGCCGCAGCGATGACCTGTTCTGGCGTAATCATCCGCATACATGTTCGCGCCGCGCAGCCATCGCGCAAACCAATGCCATGATCGACATAACCGCACGGGCTGCACAACGGCGCACTCCGCATGACGACGACTTGACCGTCAGGATTCCAAGGCGACCACGCTTCATGATTGCTCGGTCCGAAAAGCGCAATCACCGGGGTTCCCGCCGCCGCCGCGATGTGCATCACGCCGCTGTCTGCGCCGATGTAAAGCGCACAAGATTTTAAGAGGCTAGCCAGTTCAGGCAATGTCGTCCTTCCCGTGAAGTCAAGGACAGTAGACTTCATCGCGGCTTTAACCTGCGCCGTATCATCCCCCGCCCCGCCGACGAGGATAATTTGCGCGTTGAACTGCTCATGCAGTGCATCCGCTACCGCCGCGAATTTCTCCGGCTCCCAGCGCCGCGCCAGACTATAACCGCCGCTGCCCGCGTGAAGAGCGATCCGTAAACCCCACCCCCCTTCCCCCTCCCCGTACATAGGGAGGGGGTATTCAATAGGACGACTCGGCGAGTCATCCTTAGTGATCGCAATTTTCGCCGGACGCGGTGACGAATCCGCGCCTAATAAGCCAACCAAATCAAGCCAATACTGCGCTTGATGCTTTGCACCAAAACCTGCATCAGGGATACTTTCCGTCAAAAACCAGCCGTTGCCATTTTGCAGGCCGATCCTCCGTTTTGCTCCCGTAGCGAGCGCCATCAACGCAAATTTAAATGTTCCGGCTTTCAGCGTAAAATGATGAAAAAAAACGATGGTGTCGTAATGGCCTCCATGTAAGCTCAGGATTTGGCGCAAATGTGCTGGCTTCAACAGTGCCTTTAGGCCGCTAAAGATTTTTTTATCAAAAGTGATGATTTCATCCACTAACCCTGTCTCGCCAACAATCGGCGCGGCGTGGCCGGACGTGAGCAGCGTAAGATGTGCCTGTGGTTTTGCGGCACGTAAGGCCGCTAAAGCCGGTGTCGATAAAACAAGATCACCAATGTCGGCTAACTGAATGATAAGGATTCGATCAGGCATGATTTTCTTAATTACTGATTTAAAATAACGACTTTATAATTATTTTATCTTTTGTTAATTATATTGGCTGGATAATCAGCCTTACGGAGCTTAGCGTTATCATGGACAGGTATTATTTCGCTTATGGCAGCAATATGGCCTTATGGGTGATGTCGGAAATTTGTGCCGAACACGCCCTCGTCGGCATCGCGCAGTTACCCGATCATCGGCTTGCGTTCACACGCTATTCCACCGGATGGCGCGGTGGACACAGCGATGTCGTCTATTCACCCGGTGATGCGGTCTGGGGTGGCTTATTTTTAATCGGCAATATGTGTCATGATGCCCTCGATATGAATCAGCATTATGGTGTTGGTTATACGTCGATGGGCGTTGATGTTAACGCGACCAATGGCATGACCTATCATACCATTACATACACCGTCCTCGATAAAGCCCCGCGTGAGATTGCCCCATCTCGCTTTTATATGGACACCATTATCGAAGGCGCACGCGAGCTTAAACTTCCTAAAGACTATATCAATTATCTCCGCTCAATTAAAATCAACAACAGTCGTTAATCATTTGGGGCGTAGTGACCCTATGCCCCATCGAATGCGTTGAGGACGCTTTCCGCCGCAGCATTCCACGTAAATTTCGTAGCCTGAACATAGCCTTTCTCACGCAGCGCGGCATGATATTCGTTGTCCTTTACGAGCGTATCCATCGCCGTCGCAATCGCATCAACATCCAATGGATCAACCAGCAACCCCGCCTCACCCACCAATTCCGGCAGGCTCGATGTTATGCTGGCGATGACGGGCGTTCCACAGTGCATCGCTTCGATCACCGGAAAGCCGAATCCCTCATAAAGGGTTGGGAAAACGAGCGCCCGCGCCCCCGCCATCAACGCGCCTTTATCGGCATCGTCGATATAACCGGGGAACATCACACCCGATACACCTGCCGTCCATGCCTCATCATAGAGCCAACCTTTCGCCCCTGCCAGCACCAATTTTACCTCTTCGCTTGGATTTTTTTCCTGCCAACGGGCATACGCTTTTATAATCCGGGCGATATTCTTACGCGGTTGCAGCGTCCCAATAAATAAAAAATAGCGCTCAGGCAGGGCATATTTGCGCCGCATCACTGGAATATCCCCAATGATGGGCGCGTCAACCCCCGGATAAACGACTTGAATTTTATCGCGTGACGTTCCATAAAAGCGGGTTAGATCGTCTGCCGTCGCCCGACTATCTGCCAAGACAACCGCCGCCCGCCACGCGCTGTAACGGGTGGTCAAATCAAGATACCACCGAGAGCGGATCGGATGCGCCTGCGGGAAAATTTTGTAGCCTAAATCATGGACGGTGACAACTGCCTTGCAGGGGAAGAAAAACGGGAGTGTATGCGCCGGGACAAATACTATATCCGGGCGATCTCGCCATAAGGCAGCCGCAAAACGCACGTGCGTCCATATCCGGCGGAAAGGAATGATTTTTACGCTTACGCGCTCTGAAGGCGGGAATAAATCTGGCGGGGGCGCATCGCGGAAATAAAGTGTAATTTCATGCGTCGTATTGTGGCGAATGATGGCGCGGATCAGTTCAATCGCATAATTTTCCGTGCCTGTGATTCGGGGGGCAGTCGTCCGGCTGGCATCAATTGCGATTCGCACCTCGCCTTATCCCCGCCGCCGCACGACCAAAGGCAGCAGCAGCAAAAAGAGGGCTGCACCCAGCACAACAGGCCACGACTGGCGGATCAAATCGACAATCCCCGCATCAATCACTCCCGTAGTCACCGCCAACATGACTAATCCCGCCGCGATGAGCGCCCCGCCTGTGAAGATCAAGCGTCCCTGCGTCACTTGCGAAAGCAGCGCACTGAGCAAAATCGCCGCGCCCAATCCAACGACGATTAAAGGCCAACCATCAGCACCCATTTCGTTGGTTTGCACGAGAAAAATAATCACGCCTATCGAAATCAAAATCCCTAAAGCGCCAAAGACCGCGCCACGCGACCATCGTCCCGAAGCTAACCACTGCGCGAGTAAAATCACGCCTAGTCCGCCCATCAAAACCACGCCTAATAAGCCCGGATTGACCGCCCCATTATTCGCCAACGTGAAGGTGAGCCACGCCCCAATCGCAATTAAGACGACAGCAGGCACAACAGAATTCACGCGCCCACGTACCAAAGTCGGCAGCGGCGGACGCGCAAAATAATAAGCATCACGCTGGCGGACGGCTTCTTCCGCAGCACGGGCTTGCGCTTCTTGCCGTGCGCGTTCCTCTGCTTCGGCGGCCTCTTGCTCCGCCATGATTTGATCGAGATCGGCGACAGAAGCCAACGCCGCATCAATATCGAGCGGTTCGTCGGGCGTACCATAAATGATGACATCGCCAAAATTAATCAGGCTGGTTGTGCGAAGTTCATCACGTAGGTCGTCTTCCATATCCAAATTAAAAGAGACCATCTCTTGCTTGGCAGGGATCGTCATCGGAATTTCGTTAGTGACCCGTGCGACATCAGGCGGAACAGATTGTTCGTCGGCGGGCTGCTCAGGTTGTGGTTGAAGTGCATCTTGTTCGTCCATAGCGCCTATTGTGGCGGTTTTTGCGCGATGACGCAACCCTTGCCACAGCATCAAGAACACGCTATAATTTATTCACTTACGGCGACGTGGCCAAGTGGTAAGGCAAAGCTCTGCAAAAGCTTCACTCACCGGTTCGAATCCGGTCGTCGCCTCAACAAAAAACGGATGTCTTTTTATAGGCACCCGTTTTTATTTGCCTTGTCGAAAACAACCAACCCCGTGCAATCACTCTGGTCGGAAAAATAATTTTCGCGTTGGT
>DAOTTO010000291.1:0-9030 GCA_034437895.1 Anaerolineae bacterium
AATTTTTCATAAATTATCAATGAATCAACCTACTATTTTTAAGGAGGAATAGCTATTACAATGGTAAAAAGCATCCATGAAACATATTGTAAATAAAGTAGCCCTAGTGCGATGAAAAAACATCATGAAGACTGGTTAAGCATTGAAGAATCACACGCCTTCCAAACAAAACTCAAAGCACTTCATGAGATAACGCGCCTGCTTTCGGAAGCAGACTCGGTGGATGCCGTATGTCGTTTGGCAGTTGAATTGGGGCGCGATCAATTAGGGTTTAATCGTTTGGGCATCTGGTTTTTCGACGAGCATGATGAAAACTACATCATCGGCACATTTGGGATAGATGAGGAAGGGAACATACGTGATGAACGCGATCAGCATATCAAAGTCAATTTTAAAGAACCCTTTCTTGAATTATTCCAAACGAAAGCGATAAAAGCACTGCGGCATGACGGAGATTTACAAGATCATGCGGGTAACGTGATTGGTCAGGGCGAACTCGTCGTGACGATTTTTTGGGATGGGGAGCGTAAGTTGGGTTGGCTTTCTGTTGATAATTTCATCAGCAACGAACCCGTGACCAACACAGATTTGGAGTTACTGGCGCTCTATGGCGCGACAATTGGGCAGATCATCGTGCGTAAACGCACCGAACACGCCCTCCATATCAGCGAAGCCGCCGCCCTGCACTTTCAGTCAAAATTGAAAATGCTGCATGAAGTCACGACAGCATTGGCACAGCCAACTTCGTTTGATGAATTTTGTTATCAAGCAATAGCGTTAGGCCGCAGTAAATTAGGCTTTGACCGACTGGGATTATGGTTTTTTGATAGTGATCCTGAGTATATCGTTGGATCATTCGGGACGGATGAAACAGGCGAAATCCGCGATGAACGGGGGCAGCGTGTTTCGTCAAAAACCGGCTTTGAAAATATGGTCGAGATGCTGGATGGTCGCGTTTTTGCGTCAACCGAAAATGGGTTATTGTATAATGACAGACAAGAAGTCATCGGCGCAGGTTGGACTGCGGCAGCGGTGGTTTGGGATGGGAACAACAGCATGGGCTGGCTTTCCACCGATAATTTTTTTAAGCAACAACCCCTCACCCATTATGAACTTGAACTGTTAGCGCTTTATGCCGATACCCTCGGTCATCTGGCAGCGGTACGTAAAGCACAAGATACCCTCACTTCAGAACGTAACATGCTCCGCACCATTATTGATACAGTCCCGGATTTTATTTTTGTCAAAGATCTCATGGGACGTTTTATGCTGGTGAATCGCGCTTCGTGGGAAGCGGCTACCAATGCAAATACAGAAAATGATCTTATCGGGAAAACTGATTTTGATATTCATGAAAAAGAGTTAGCAGAACATTATTGGCAAGACGATCTTCGGGTAATATCTACAGGACAGCCGATTCAGAATGTCGAGGAACCAGGCCATATAGCGGACAGAACAAGGTATCTCCTAACGACTAAAGTGCCGCTGTATGACCCTAGTGGCAAAATTATGGGATTAGTCGGCGTTGCGCGGGATATTACCCATCTTAAAGAAACGGAAAGACAGGCACATGATCTTGCGATAGAACGTGAGCGCATCCAGGTCTTAAAAGAATTTATCGCCAACATCTCTCACGATTTACGCACACCACTCACCGTGATTAACACCAGCTTATATCTCTTGGAAAAGCTGACCGATCCGCAAAAACAACAGGACAAGCTGCTGATTATTAAGCAGCAAGCCGCGCTTTTGGAACGGCTAATCGTTGATATTCTCACCATGTTCCGTCTGGAAAATATCGGCAAACCCTTACATAGGCCAGTAAATTGTAATGATTTGCTGCTCAATATTTGCGAAAATTTGCAAACATCAGCGCGTGAAAAGCAAATCATGATGACAATTAATTTGGCAAAAAATCTGCCGAAATTACAGGGCGATCAGGATGATTTACATCGAATGCTGGCGAACTTGGTGCAAAATGCGATTGCCTATACCCCCGACGGTGGGAAGGTCATCATTACGACCTATCTGCACGAGCCGACGAACAGCTTTGTGGCTGAGATTGCGGATACAGGCAAAGGCATTAGCCTAAACGACCTCCCGCATATTTTCGATCATTTCTATCGGGTGGATAAAGCACGTTCAGTAGAGACGGGCAGCGGGAGTACCGGGTTAGGATTGTCTATCGCCAAGCGGATTGTCGAGTTACATGGCGGCAAAATTGAGGTTGAAAGCATATTGGGGGAAGGCAGCATTTTTCGGGTGTTTCTGCCCTATCTTCAAAACAATCCATAAATGCGTTACAACCGCTAAACAAGTCTGCTAAAATAGAGACTATTAGAACAAAAATTTGGGCATAAAGATGATTCTTCCCTTTAAACTCAATAAAGACCAAAATAGCATCGCCCGCGCCAAACTCAAAACAACTATTTTTCTTGAAGGCGCTGCCGGAACGGGAAAGACCGCCGCTGGTGTGGCGCGATTAGCTCATTTACTCGAATCGGGCGTTTCCGCTGGATCAATTCTGATCCTGCTGCCACAGTTAACGCTTGCTGCCCCTTATTACGCCCTGCTCAATGATCCGCAGCTCGCAGCAGGCGGGACGGTGGAAGTTGTAACGCTCGGCGGATTGGCACGGCAGATGGTCGATATTTTCTGGCCTTTGGTGGCACAAGAAGCAGGATTCAAACATCCAGACCGCCGTCCGACGTTTCTTTCTTTAGAAACCGCTCAATATTTTATGGCGCGGTTGATCGAACCGATCATCGCCCGTGAAGGCTATTTCGAGACCGTCAGCATAGATCGCAACCGACTCTACAGCCAGATCATCGACAACCTGAACAAAGCCTCCCTCATGGGCTTCCCGCATACCGAAATCGGCGCACGGCTCAAAGACGCATGGATTGGCGACACGGCGCAGGAAAATATGTACGAGGATGTCCAGCGCTGCGCTGTGCTTTTTCGCACGTACTGTTTAGAAAACAGCTTGCTCGATTTTTCGCTGCTAACCGAAATTTTTATGCGGCATTTGTGGGACGCACCGCCCTGCCGTGCCTATCTGACCAAGCAATATCGTCATCTAATCGTTGACAATATTGAGGAAGATACCCCCGCCGCGCATCGTGTCTTAGGGGAATGGCTGCCTGCCTGCGAATCGGCGCTGATGATCTATGACAGCGACGCGGGTTATCGGCGTTTTCTCGGCGCGGATGCGGTAGATGCTTACGCCCTCAAAGCACTGTGTGAACGTCAGATCACGTTTGAGAAATCGTTTGTCACCTCACCTGATTTAGAAGCCTTCGCTACAGAATTGGGTAAGACAATCAACACCTCACCCATTACTGAATTAGGCAGCGTCATAGGGGATCAGCGTGCTGCACCCACGAAAAATAGTAAAAAAGCCGATGCACGCGCCGCGCTTGTTTATGATGACCATCGCTATCATCCGCAAATGGTCGATTGGGTGGCGGACGAAATCCGGCGGTTGGTTCATGACGACGGCATCGAACCGGGCGAAATCGTCGTCCTCGCGCCGTATTTAAGTGATGCGCTCCGGTTTTCGCTGATGAATCGGCTGGCAACCTATAATGTTCCGGCGCAATCGCACCGTCCTTCGCGCTCCTTACGAGAAGAACCCGCGACAATTTGCTTGCTGACTCTAGCACAATTAGCGCATCCGGCCTGGGGCATCCGTCCCGCCATTTTTGATGTGATTTATGCGCTGATGGAAGCGATTCAAGGGCTTGATCTGGTACGGGCGCAGTTGTTGGGGCGCGGGGTGTATAAACCTCACCCCCCGACCCCCTCTCCAAGCAATAAAGAGGGGGAGGCCAAAACAGGCATGACGTTGCAACCTTTCGACAAAATCAAATCCGATGAACAAGACCGCATCACCTTTGAATTCGGCAATCGTTACGATCATCTTCGGGCATGGCTGGAAAATTACGCCAACGAAGAATCTGTTGAGCTTGATGCCTTCCTCAGCCGCTTATTTGGTGAGGTACTTTCGCAAGAGGGTTACGGCTTCCATGATGATTTTGACGCGGCGGAAGTGGCAGCGAATTTAATCGATTCGGCGCGTAAATTCCGCTGGATCATCAGCGAAAGCGGCGCGACGGTTGAGGGGAAATCATTGGCGCAGGAATATGTCGAGATGGTCGGGCGCGGCGTAATCGCTGACCAATATTTGCGAAGCTGGGACTTAGATACCGCTAACGCCGTCCTCATCGCGCCAGCCTATACCTTCCTCTTGAGCAATCGTCCGGTGGATTATCAATTCTGGCTCAATGTCGGCGGACAGGGTTGGGCGGAACGGCTGTATCAACCGCTGACCAACCCCTATGTGCTGAGTTTGCAATGGCAGACAGGGGAAAAATGGACGGATAACGATGAAGTGCGCGTGAGCGCGGAAGCGATGCAGCGTGTGACGCTCGGCCTCATCCGCCGTTGCCGCAAACAGATTTATCTCGGCTTTAGCGAACTTGGTGAACAAGGCTATGAGCAGCGCGGCGCACTTTTAGAGGCCATCCAACGCATCTTACGCCGCCTAGCCGCCGCTGAATTAGGATAGAATTCGCCGTCAAGACACAAAGAACGCGAAGTTAGTTCAAGGGGAATGGGTGATGACCGAAACACTCACGCGAATCGGCATGAGTCTCGAAGACTTTATCAACAAATTCGACGAAGAAGGACCTTTCGAGATTCTGGATGGGGAGATTGTGCCGAAAATGCCTAACGTATTTGGACATACCGAAGCAGCCAACAATATTGCCTTATTCATCAATATTTATGCCTTGCCAAAGAAATTAGGCAAAGCCTACGTTGAAGGTACAGTCATCAAACCAGATTCATTTGACCGTAACTGGGTTAAAGGGTCGCGCATCCCAGATGTGCTTTATGTGAGTCAGGAACGGCTCAACGACTATAAAGATGCCAATCCCGATTGGGAAAATCGCCCATTAGCGCTCATTCCCGATCTGGTGATTGAAGTCGTCTCCCCCACCGACAGCTACACAGAAATCAATCAGCGCGTAAAACGTTACCTCAATGATAGTGTCCGCCTTGTGTGGGTCATGGATCCGCAGGAGCGCACCATCGTGATTTATGTTCCCAACAGCGACCAACAAACTACCCTTTCCGGCGAGGCTAAACTCACAGGCGGCGAGGTCATCCCCGGCTTTGAAGTCGCCCTAACCGAGATTTTCGCATGAATGAAACAAAACCTTCACTCAAAATGTGGGCTAATTACAGCTTACTTCAAATGCGCCCGTAGATTTCGCAGTTCGGGAAGATCGAAGCAAAACCATACCAGCGAATCGCATTATGATTGGGACGTTGGGCTTTTGTCGGCTGACCATCCACATAAAGAATCCCTTTGCTGTAACGGGCATTGGGGCTGAGTATAAATTCGCTGCCTCTTATCTCAATATGTGTCGGTTCATGATAAAAAGCAGTGGGCAAACCGATCTCTTCATCAAGAAGGATAACGACACCGCGCCCGTCTACCCGATCAAGAATAATATTGTGATTTGCATAAAGCTGAGACATCGCATAGTAACGTTTGGTCTGGGATGTCCAGACACCCAAGCCCATATCATAACGGGGTAAACGGGTATCTTCTGTTCCTCCTGTTGCCAAGAGACCCTCCCCTATTTTAGGCACTTCAGGTACGCGATAGGTTGAGTTCCAGCGTTCTGCTATGGCTATTTCGTCTTCACTCATTGCATCCATCACAGCGACTAAAGCATCTGGATAGGCGATTAAGGCTGCCTCTGCTCACATTTGCAATAAAGTATTCAAGCGTTCTAAACTCGCGCCTGCCATCGCACCATGTAAACAAACGCCCGTGAGATTATTCCAATAGGATCCCGTCTGCTCATCAGCCATCAATACCATCACATCATAAAAGCCTTGCGCCGCAAAGTTATAAACTTGGCCTTGATAGCGGGCGTTAAAAATTGTCCCGGCATTACATAAACAGCAGAAGGCTGCCATCCAGGGCATATCGCCTAATCGACCCTGCGCGACATGGTGATAGACCATCGGCAGCATCGGCAGTAAAATAGCCGTTTCACCAACAGGCGCGACGATATAGGGTTCTTGGAGATGGATTTTACCTTGTGCGAATGCCTCTGCTAAAGGTAAATAGCGATTTACGTTATAAGGATGCGGCTCCGGCGATTCCAATAAGATTGCACGTTGTTCATCAAAGGTTTGGCTCATAATTGCCCTTTTTGTAGGTTCTACCTGTAGTTTAATCGACTTTCTTTCAAAATTATTTCGCTATTATGATTAAGAGATGAGCATTGATTTCCGTCGTGGCGAAATTCATCGAAGGCAAGGTGAGTCCAGAAATAAGGTTAGATAAAAATCTCAGGAATCAAAAAACGGTGCAGGATAGTTTGTATCCCGCACCGTTTTCGTCAGCTTAGAGCCTCTTTGTGGAGGCTATGAGCAGATGGGATTAGCTGTTGTAACGTCGGTTGGATGAGTAACCGCCGCCGCCGCTGGAACGTTCTTCACGGGGACGGGCTTCGTTAACCGTCAATGCACGGTTATCGAGGGTGTAACCGTTGAAGCGGCGAATGGCGGCTTCAGCATGTTCTTTGGTCGCCATTTCGACGAAGCCGAAACCCTTAGTACGACCTGTTTCGCGGTCTGTGATGATGGCGACGCTGGTGACTTCGCCAATTTCGGCGAAAAGGTCACGAACTTGATTTTCGTTGGTGTCGTAAGAGAGATTACCGACGTATAGTTTTGTAGACATTTGATACTCCTGAATGGATTGAAAAGAATTTTATAGAGACGGAAACGGATTCAGCAAAAATCTGGAAACAGGGGTTCTTGTCAAAACAACAGGAAGCACGAGTGGAAGAATTAGGCTAAGAGCAGTTATGGACTCTATTAAGGGCAAGTGTCTCATAGTTCAAGATGATTACAAGGGTCAATATTATTGGCGCGAGAAATTCATCTTTAAGCAGGAAAAAGCCACCAAAACGCGGTAAAATAGAACAAAACAACTGAAAGACAAGTTATGTTCCAGCCACGACCCAAACAAGCAGAAGTCTTAAAATACACCAGTGGGAAGATGGGCGTTTCTGCCGTCCCCGGCAGCGGCAAGACCAAAACGCTCTCCTATCTCGCCGCGCAGTTGGTCGCCAGTACGCAACTGGCGGACGATCAAGAGGTGCTGGTCGTCACGCTGGTGAATTCAGCCGTCGATAATTTTGCGCGGCAGGTGGCGGAATTTGTGAAAGAGCGCGGCTTGCTGCCTAATTTTGGCTATCGTGTGCGGACTTTGCACGGACTCGCCAACGACATCGTGCGTGAGCGTCCGGGATTGGTCGGGCTGGCGGATGGCTTCCAAATTGTGGACGAACGAGAATCCGAGGATATTCTGCAGGATGCGGCGGCGGCATGGGTGCGGACGAACCCCTATGCTGGCGAAGCCTATCTGGATCGTGAGCTTGATGAAAACCGCGCTCAGATCATTCTGCGTGACCAATGGGCGGGTGAAGTCGTCAATATTGCACGCAATTTCATCAAACAAGCCAAAGATTTACAACTTACGCCGGACGACATCAAGCGCGGGCTGGATCGCTTCGGTCATCCCCTGCCCCTCGCCGCCATGTCTCACGCTATTTATATTGGCTATCAACGCGGCCTCAATTATCGCGGCGCAGTAGATTTTCAGGATTTGATTCGGCTGGCGCTCAAGACACTGGAACTCGACTCGGATTATCTCAAACGGTTGCAGCGTAAATGGCCTTACATCCTAGAAGACGAAGCCCAAGATAGCAGCCAGCTTCAGGAAAAAATTCTGCGTAAGCTGATCGGCAAAAACGGCAATTGGGTGCGGGTCGGCGACCCGAATCAAGCCATTTATGAGACATTCACTACTGCTAATCCCGATTTTTTGCGCGACTTTTTGAATGAAAAAGGCGTAAAAGCCCGCGAACTGCCGAACTCTGGACGATCAGCGCAGAGCATCATCGACCTCGCTAATTATTTAAGCGAATGGTCGGGGAATCGGCATCCGGTAGAAGCGATTCGCAATCGCAAACCGCTGCAACCGCCCAAGATCGAACCCGCGCCGAAGGGCGATCCGCAGCCGAATCCGCCCGATGAGCCGACCAAAGTGGTGCTGTATGCCGAAGATTTGACCGCCGAGGACGAAATCAACGTCGTGGCGCGGTCACTGGCGAAGTGGCTGCCGGATAATCAGGACAAGACTGCCGCTATTCTCGTCCCGCGCAATGATCGCGGCGCCCAAGTCGTCCGGGCATTAAAGGCACGCGATATTGACGTGGTTGAGCTGCTGCAAAATACCAGTTCCACGCGGGAAACTGCTGGCGCACTCACCCACATCCTCGAAGCGCTGAGTATCCCTAACGCTGCCCCGCCAATGTCGATGGCGTTTAAAGTCTGGCGACGGGCTGATCGTGACGATACCGCTGCGACGGATCGGCTGGAACGCATCGTCAAAACTTTAAGCGGATGCCGCAATGTCGAGGAATATTTGTGGCCTCGCGCCGGAAATGATTGGATGGACAGCGAAGCCGTGACCGCCCTCGTCGAGCAAGATGAAACTGTGCGCGATCATCTCCTGCAATTCCGTGCTTTAATGCGCCGCTGGCAAGAAGCGGTTGTGCTGCCGATTGACCAATTAATCCTGACACTGGCGCAGGATTTATTCGATACGACTCCCGATCTGGCTATCGCGCACAGCCTCGCCGTATTTTTGGGTAATGAAGCGCAGTCCAACACATTCTGGCGCTTGCCGGAATTCGCCGCCGAACTCAAAGCCGTCGCACAGAATAAACGCCGTGTGATCGACCTCAGCGAGGATGCACTCGGTTATGACCCGGAAAAGCATAAGGGCAAAGTGACCGTCACGACGATGCACAAAGCGAAGGGCTTGGAGTGGGATCGCGTGTATTTGATGTCGGTCAACGCTTACGATTTCCCGTCCGCCGAGCCGCAAGATCGCTTTATCGGGGAAAAATGGTTCATCCGTGACCATCTCGATTT
>DAOTTO010000292.1:0-4881 GCA_034437895.1 Anaerolineae bacterium
TGTGTTTGTCTTTGATGAACGCCGCTTGTTCAGCGGAGCGACTTTACGAATCAACACCCGTGCCGGGCAACCGACTCCGGTTGTGCTGTTCTGGGGACGGGATGAAGCGGTCTTTGCGGTGGGAGATGTGGTCGTGTTGGCAGATGGTAATGGCGCGGTACAAGCGACCTTGCGCCTGCCTGCGTCAGGTAGTGATTAGAACCACAACGGCCCAGAAAGTAGATTTGCAAAGAAGATTGAAAAGATTTAACCACAGAGCGCACGGAGAACACAGAGATTTAGTTTCAAAATCTTGGTGTTCTTGGTGGCGGCGCTGCGCTTAGATGGTTAAAAATTGAACAACTTTCATGGTTTTGCTGAGGAAAAGTTGTATTTCCTTTGCTACAAGCCGACAGCTAAGCGCTACAACTTCGCCATAGCATCCTTAAGTTGATATGGGCTGACGGGCTTAATCAAGAGTTGATCGCCCGGACGCAAATCCGCCCGTAGCGCATCCGCCAGTAGCATATTGGCCGTCGAAATGACAACGGGAACATTCTGCAAGCGCGAATCCGACTTAATCTGACTGTAGATATAATTGCCCGAAACTTGCGGTAAATTGATGTCCAAAATAATTACACGCGGCACAATACCTTCTAAACGTGCGAGGGCGGTTTTGCCATCCATGATAAGTTCCGTCTCAAACCCGGCGAGTTGCAGCGTTGTCACGTAAATGTCGCCGATCTCGCGGTGATCTTCAATAATCAGCGCTAACCCTTTCGCCATAAGAAGTACTCCATGTTTTTGCCTCGGCTCACTTTAATGAGAACTCATGCAGTTTAGAGTAATTAGTTTTTATTCAAAGCAGTGGGTAAAGGGAAAATATTTGCCCTCACTAAGAACTATAAAACTAACAACTTTAACTAAAAACCTTCGTTAACTGCGTAAGTCCTATTTAATTATAAACCATCCTTGAGTTTGTTGACTCTATTTTAAAAATATGTGAAAATTAGCACAATCAAATCGTGAAAAAAGGAGCAATATCATGTCTGATCGATGGGAAACGGCAATTGACAAGGCCATTCGTGAGGCTATGGATAAAGGGCAAATGCAAAATTTGCCCGGTTCAGGTAAGCCGCTGGATTTGAATAACGACTCTAACGTGCCGGATGATCGGCGCATGGCGTTCAAAATTTTGCAAGAAAATGACATGGCCCCAGAGTGGATTGAAATGCACAAAGCGTTGGAAGCGGCAGAATCAGCCTTAATCGAAAAAGCTCGCCGCGCCATACGGACTTATAAAACTGCTTTAGTCGATGCGGAACGCGCTGCGCCCCACACTGCCGAATCCTATCGTCACAATGCCCGCGCACTTTGGATGCAAAAACAGCGTGAACTAGTCAAGGCGGCGGAAACCCATAATAAACAGGTGACGGGCTATAACCTCAAAGTGCCACGTGGCGTTAATCATCGGCGGCATTTGAACATGGAGCGCGAAATCGAGCGATTGATGAATGGTCATTAGGGAGTGGTTGTTAGGTTTTAGTGAAATGATAACCTAAGAGAATGCTTCTAACCACACCATTATTTTTGTAGGGACACGGAATACCGTGTCTCTACGCATCTTCACCATAGCCCTAAATTAGAGGGTTTCGTTTTCCTTCTTTTTGGCTTCGGCTTCCGCCTCTTGCTGCCCTTCACTTATCCCTTTGCGGAAATTGGTGATGGCAGAGCCAAGTTCGCTACCCAATTTAGAAATACGTCCGCCGCCAAAGAGGACGAGTACGATAATCAGGATAATGAACAGTTCGGGTGGTCCAAGTCTCAACATGATTTAACCCCTCAATTTGCTAAGTGTCCTCATTATACCACCGTCAGCAGGCAAAAAGTCGAGTTTACAAAAAATTAACGGGTCTATAATTTTTAGTTTCGGCGGTTGTACGCTTGTTCGCAAAATGATAGAATCAAAGGCAAGTAAAGGAGCATTATTCCCTTGCCAGAACAAGCCTTATACCTCAAATGGCGACCCCTCTCATTCGATGATGTCGTCGGTCAAGATCATATTGTCCGTACCTTGCGGAACTCACTTAAAACGGGGCGGATTCGCCATGCCTATCTTTTTAGCGGCCCACGTGGCACAGGCAAGACGACCACTGCACGTCTGTTGGCGAAGGCCGTTAACTGCCAAAATCCCGACCCGGAAAAACGTCCGTGTAATGAATGCGCGGCTTGCATTGCGATGAACGAAGGGCGCTTTCTCGATCTCATCGAAATCGACGCAGCGACCCATACCGGGGTTGATGATGTGCGTGATCTACGCGACAAAATCGCATTCACCCCCGGCGAAGGACGTTACAAGGTCTATATTATCGATGAAGTCCATCGCTTTACCGGGAATGCGTTTGATGCGCTGCTCAAAACGTTAGAAGAACCGCCCGCGCACGCCATTTTTGTGCTGGCGACGACGGAAATTGATAAAGTCCCGGCGACGATCAAAAGTCGCAGCCTGCAATTTGAATTTCGGCGCATCTCGCTGCAACAGGTGGCAGATCGTTTACAGGAGATTACCGAGGCTGAAGGGCTGAAAATTGAACGCGCCGCGCTGGAACTCATCGCACGGCAGGGGACGGGCAGCGCTCGTGACAGCATCAGTCTGCTTGACCAAATCGTCAGCGATCCGGATGAAGTCATCACGTTAGAGATTGCCCAACGCATCCTCGGAACGGGGAACACGCTGGCGGTGCGCGAATTGGCAGAAGCAATTGTCGAGGGCAGCATCTCACGCGGGCTGCACGTCATCAACAGCGCGATTGATTCTGGCAGCGATCCGCGCCAATTTGGTCAGCAAATCGTCGAACATCTGCGCTCGATTTTGTTAGCACAAACTGCCAGCGCGGATTTGGTGGAAGCCTCCGCCGAAGACCTGACCATGTTTGAACGGCAGGCGAATGCGATTAATCGCGGGATGCTGCTGCGAGCGCTGCGCTGTTTTAATGATGCAGTCAATGAATTTAAAGGCGGTTGGCAGCCACAGTTGACGCTGGAGTTGGCGTTGATCGAGTCGATTCGTGGCGGACAAGCGGAAGCGGAGTCGTCGGAAATGATGACTTCTGGGTCGCAGCAGGCCGCTCCCAAGCAAAAATCGCAACAACCGCCGCCTGATTTTCCTGAAGCCGAAATCACCCCACCCGGCGCACCGCCCGTCGTCCCGGTAACGCAAATCCGCGAGCGCTGGACCGAAATGCTCAAAGTGCTGCATCGCTATAGCAGTACCGGGCCGGATGTCGTCCAGCATTTCCGTGCCTTGCGAGTGGATGGCAACCTCATTTATATCGGCACAGACAATAAGTTTTATTATGATCGTCTTGATGACCCCAAAAAGCTCAATGTGCTGGAACGGGCGTTGAGCGAGGTTCACCGGATTCGGCTGCGGACGCAAATCGCGCTGGTGGAAAATCTCGAACAAGCGACCAACGGCGATTCCCATCCCAGCAACCCAGATATTGACGATCCTTTGCTTTCGGAGGGATTGAATTTGGGTGGTGTTCTCAAGGTGGAAGATGAATGAGGTTGGCGATGATTATGGCGCGGCCTGCGGTATAATTGTGAAACAAATCTAAAGAAAAGGAAAAAGTGATGTCTAAAAAAAGAGGCGGATTCCCCGGCGGTGGTGGGATGCCGGGTGGCAATGCAGGCATGTTAAAGCAGCTTCAGAAGATGCAGCAGGATATGGTGGAAGCGCAAGAAGCCCTCGCTAACGAAAATGTCGAAGTGTCGGTGGGCGGCGGCGCGGTCACGATTGTGATTTCCGGGCATCAGCGTATTCAGTCGATTGTGCTTAAGAAAGAGATGATCGACACCAGCGACGACGAATGGATTAACGATCTGCAAGATATGCTGGTCGTGGCGATGAATCAAGCGATTGAACAAAGCCAGACGATGGCAGCGCAGCGCATGGAAGGCATCACCGGCGGTTTAGGCGATGTACCAGGTCTCGGTGGTCTGCTCGGTTAATTTAAGGGGAAAGTGTTGGGGGAGTCTCCCAGCACTTCTTGTTTAGTCAAAAGCGATCAGGAATTTAAGCTGATCGCCGAAAGCTGAAAGCTGAAAGCTCATGAGTAACGCTGTTCCTGAACCTGTTGGTAAATTGGTGGAAGCCTTTTCGCGGTTGCCCGGAATCGGCCCCAAAACCGCCTCGCGCCTCACCTATTTTTTGCTCCGTGCGCCGGATGAATTGTCGATTGGCTTATCAGAAGCTCTGCGCGATATGAAGGCCAATACGCGCTTTTGCTCCGTCTGCGGAAATATTACTGTTGATGACCCGTGTCCGATTTGTGCGGATTCGCGGCGCGATGGCGGGTTGATCGCCGTCGTGGAAGAACCGCTGGATGTGCTGGCGATTGAACGTACTGCCAGCTATCAGGGTAAGTATCATGTGCTGCATGGGGTGATTTCGCCCGTAAATGGCGTGGGGCCGGATGATCTCAAAATCCGTGAATTGGTCAAACGGGTAGACGCGGGCAATATTTTAGAAATCATTATTGCCACTAATCCTGGCTTAGAAGGTGATGCGACTGCCATGTACATCCAGCGTGAACTCATTGGCAAAGGCGTAAAGATCACCCGTTTGGCGCGAGGGCTGCCTGTGGGCGGCGATTTGGAATATGTCGATGCGGTGACACTGACTCGTGCTTTGCAGGGAAGAAGTCTTCTATAGATGTTTAAGAATGTGTGAAGTTGGCCTTGACAGAGCAATAGCCTCAAAGTAATATACCGCCATGCAAAAGAACGACGCATTAACAACTCAGAAAAGAAACAGGCGCAGCAGCCGGTAAGGAGAGTGAGGAGCGCACCCCACTCGACCAGAAACGGTGAGCAGTGGGCGGCGCAAGCAGGAGCGAC
>DAOTTO010000293.1:0-5982 GCA_034437895.1 Anaerolineae bacterium
TTCATCGCGCCCGTGCCAAAATTAGTCAACTCATTAAAAACGCGAGCGCATCATGAACAACATCTCTGGCAGTCTTAAAAATCGTTTTTTCGGCTGGTTAGATCGTCAGCTTGCGGCGCAGCGCATCCCGCCGCCTCCATTGGCGACACTCGCGCCCGGTGCAGTTATTGGGCCAGAGGGTATTATCGACAACCTGCGCGGGGATAAAAATAGTGTCACCATTGGAGGAAATAGTTTTGTACGGGGACGATTGCTCACCTATGGGCATGGCGGGCAAATTACTATCGGGGACTGGTCATACATTGGGGTACGTGGTGAAATTTGGTCGATGAATTCAATCACCATTGGCAACCGCGTGTTAATCGCGCATGATGTGAATATCAACGACGGTTCGGCGCATTCGATGAACGCAGCAGAACGACATACCCACTTCCGTCATATTATCGAAAAAGGCCATCCAACGACGGCTGATGGGATGCCGGGGGTCTATTCTGCGCCAATTGTGATTGAAGATGATGTATGGATCAGCTTCGGTGTGACGATTTTACAGGGCGTAACCATCGGCGCGGGGAGCGTGATCGCTGCCGGATCGCTGGTGACGAAAGATGTCCCACCGGGGATGTTGTATCGCTGTGAAGTCAAGCCGGTGATGACCCCGTTAGAAGACATAAATGAATTAAAAGTGACCAGTTAAAAGTCACGAGAAAATTATTTCTTACTGTTCTTGCGTCTTGCAGATTTACAAAGTAGGTTGTGTATATCAATGAGCGAAACCATTGGCGAAAGCCGTTTTTGGAATGAATTGTGGACGAATTATCATGTCGCGCCGAGCATTGCCTTCTGCCGTGTGCCGGAGTTGGAATACGCCTCACAATTGGATGTGAGTGGGCGTGTCCTCGATCACTGCTGCGGTGACGGGCGATTTGCATCCCTGGCATGGCCTGGAAAAACGTTAACGGCTGGCTGCGATTTTGATAAAGGCTCGATTGATTTAGCCAACCAACGGAAGATTTATGGTCGGACGGATGTGGCGGATGTCTCGGTAAACCTCCCCTATGAGGACGGTTCATTTGATCTTGTATTTGATAACAGCGCATTGGAACACGTCAAAGATGTTGATGCTGCCTTACGCGAAGTCGCTCGCGTCCTTGCCCCTGATGGTACATTTGCCTTTAACGTTCTGAATAACCGTTATTTTGAGTGGTGGCCTTTAGACGAAAATTCCAAAAAAGCCTATCGGGATTGGCAGCCGTTTTATCATGCGTGGAGCCTACAAGAATGGCGCGATCATCTGGCGCAAGCTGGATTAAAAGTCGTCGCTGTTCAGGGTTACTTTAATACAGCATCCGCCCAGGCACTAGCCCAGCTTGATTGTGAATTTAGTGGGCATTTTATCAGCAAGCGTCCGAGCAAGCTGGTACAGCGTTATCAAAAATGGCCGCTGATATTTAAGCGTTATTGGCGCAAGCGGTTGGAAAATTTGACGTGGGAGACTGCCTCTGACGAAGGCGCGGGTTATTTCATCAAGGCGGTTCACGCCAATGGCTGAGTTGACGTGGGAGCAGGCGGTTCAATGGCTGCGCGAACAGCCTAAGCAAAAATGGTTGGTCGATGCCTGCTATTTTGATGACCCCCTGCTGGAAGCGGCGGAACGCTTCGCCCAAAGCGAGGAATGGCAGGGAACGGTTGATCTGCTGCCGCAAAAGACAGGAAAAGCGCTTGATCTCGGCGCGGGGCGCGGCATTAGTAGTTATGCGCTGGCAAAAGCAGGCTGGCAGGTGACCGCGCTCGAACCTGATCCAAGTCTGTTGGTCGGCGGCGGCGCAATCAACAGTTTGGCACAGCAAGCCCATCTCCCGATTACGGTGGTCGAAGAATTTGGCGAACATCTGCCATTTGAAGAAAATACCTTCGATCTGGTGCATGGTCGGCAGGTGCTTCATCACGCCTATGATTTGCCCACACTCTGTAAAGAAGTTGCACGGGTGTTAAAACCCGGCGGACACTTTATCGCCACCCGCGAACACGTCATCAGCAAAAAGGAAGATTTGCAAGCCTTTCTGGATAGTCACGCGCTGCATAAATTCTATGGCGGCGAAAATGCGTTTTTGCTGCGTGATTATAAGGCAGCCATCACAAGCGGTGGCTTGCAACTCGTGAAGGCACTGGGGCCGTTTGAAACCGTGATTAATTACTTCCCGTTGTCGCACGACCAATGGCGGGAAATTTGCGCGGGGCCAGTGGTGCATCGGGTGGGGCGAAAATTAGCAAACCTACTCACGGATGAAAGCCACATTATTGGTCGTCGCTTGTTGCAATATTATGCACGGCGGCTTTCCCAAACCAGCGACGCGCCGGGACGCTTATATAGTTTTGTGGCGGAAAAAGCGTAAATCATAGGACTTACGCAGTTGATGAGTTTTGTAGGGGCGACTCGCCAAGTCGCCCCTACGGAAAATCTCGCTGAACTGAGTAACTTCTAAATCAATTATCTTGTTTAGGGTTACGCCTCTACGCTGCACATAAAGGATAAAGCATGACAGAGACACAGACTTTGATTTCCGCCGATACTCCCGTCTTAGTCACAGGCGGAAGTGGATTCATCGGTTCGCACCTGATTGAGCGTTTGACCGAGTTCGGCGCACCTGTAACCGTCGTTGACAGCATGGCAGGCGGACATCTGGAAAATCTGCAAGCCGTCCGGCACAACGTTCACCTGATATTAGGCGATTTAAGCAATGTGTTGCACCTTAAGCGCGTCAACGTGGGCGATTTCGCTTATGTGTTTCATCTAGCAGGAAATCCTTATATCCCGCCTTCGGTAGAAAATCCGGCGTTTGATTTTCACGAAAATCTGGAAAACGCCTTTAATCTCGTAGAGGCCATTCGCCTTTCCAGCAGTAAACCGCGCTTAGTCCATATTTCATCGGCGGCGGTTTATGGCAACCCGATTCGGCTGCCGATTAGCGAAACTGACCCGACTGTACCGATTTCGCCCTATGGCGTGAGCAAATTAGCAGGTGAGCGTTATGTCGCGGTCTTCAGCCAGCTTTACGGCATTCGTGCCGCAATTGTGCGCTTTTTTTCGGTTTATGGCCCGCGCCAACGTAAACAGGTGGTCTTCGATGTGCTGCGGAAATTACGGGATAATCCAAACGAAATTACCGTTTTTGGTGATGGTACTCAGGAACGTGATTTCGCTTATGTGACCGACATCGTGGATGCGATGCTGCTGGCGGCAACAGTTGCCCCGGCTGAAGGCGAAGCCTACAACGTCGCGCACGGCGTAGCTTACACGATTAACGATCTGGTGCGGACATGGTGTGAAGTGCTGGATATTCAACCCGAAATTAAATATACCGGGAGTGTACGCCCTGGCGATGCAGAAAAATGGGGTGTCGATATGGCGCGGATTCAAGCACTTGGCTTCGATCCCAAAGTTGATCTAAAAACCGGCCTGACCAACATCCGTGATTGGTACGATGCAACCTTCCCAACATCCAAATAAGAATCGCCCGCTGCGGCTGGCGTTTGGCAATCTTTGTGATCGCAACTGGATCGCGGGCTGTCATTATCTCAAGAATTTATTTGTCGCGCTCAGGACGTTGGAGCAACCGCCAGAGATTGTGCTGATCTACTGGACACCACCAGCCGATGAGACATACCAGATTCTCGCGCCTTACGTGGATGAGCAGTTGACGTTCACCAGCGTCAGCCGTCCGCTGCCCATACGCGCCGCATCTTATCTCGCCCGTCGTTTCGATATTCCGACGAAGATTGATGTACCGATGGCGGCGTTTTTACGCCAGAATCGCGTAGATGCCCTGCTCATGATGAACGACATGGGAACGGGATTCAATTTTCCGCTGATGGTATGGGTGGCGGATTTCCAGCATGTGCATTTACCAGAGATGTTTACGCCGCAGGAAATTCAACTCCGCAATGCAAACTTACTCACCGTCGCGGAACGGGCGACACGCATTATCCTGAGCAGCCAGAGCGCCAAACGTGATTTTGAGCAGTTCGTCCCGCAATTTCTCGATAAAGCGCGGGTACTCTCGTTTGTCTCGCAGCCGCCAGAAAAAGTCTATGAAGGCGATTCGGCGTGGGTGTGCGAACAGTATCATCTGCCAGAGCGCTTTTTTTATCTACCTAATCAATTTTGGAAGCACAAAAACCATAAAGTCGTCATCAAGGCGTTAGCGCATCTGCGGCGGCGCTTACCACAGATTACTGTGGTCTGCACAGGCAATACGCACGATTACCGCACGCCGGGTTACTTCCCAGAGCTGCTGACGACCATCTCAAAAGCAGGTGTTCGAGAAAATTTCGTCATTCTGGGGATGGTTCCGCATGAGCATATCTTCCCGCTGATGCGTCAATCACTGGCGATACTTCAGCCGTCGTTCTTTGAAGGGTGGAGTACTACCGTCGAGGAGACAAAATCCATCGGCAAACGGATGATTCTTTCCGATATTGATGTTCACCGCGAACAAAATCCGCCGAATGCGCTGTATTTCGACCCTAATGATTCACAATCACTCGCGGAAAAACTCATCCAGGTCTATGAAGAAGCACAGCCGGGTCCTGATCTGCTGATGGAAGCCGCCGCCCGCGCTGATCTGCCACGCCGTACCCGTGATTTCGGGCAAACCTTTGTCGATATTGTGCGCGATCTCGTTTAGGGGTTATTTAAAAGATACGGCAGCGGTTCGCCGGGTGTCGTCTCGGTTTTTGGCAGGATACATGCCTGTACCGGAAGTGATCCGTCTAGCGCGGGCGGCAGATCAGGCGTAGGTTCGAGCGACACCTGCCCATCGCGGCTGACGCGAAACAAAATGACGTTTTGCAAATCATAACTAAGATAATATTCCAGCGGTTCAGGATAACCCGCTAAACCGCGCACATACCAGCTTGGCACGTCGGAAATCTTCCCCTGATAGCTCGGCACACCAAAAAAGAGGCAGGTCATGTGATGTACATGATACGTCCAACCGAAGGGCGATGGCACATCTTCATCCAGCGCAAAAAAGATCGTCGAATCAGGTTGCAGCGGCGGCATCAGGCGGTTGGCCTGCTGAAAAATGCTGGACACATTTTCAAAATCCACCGCTGGACTCCAATAGCCATTACGCGCTTGTAAATTATACGCATTAGCAACAGCAAACATCACAAGCAAGCCACTTACCCCAACGGCCCACGCCCGCTGAAACCGCCGCGCCAAAAATGCACCGCTTAACCCAATTGCCAGCGCCCATAAAACCGACTGTGGTAACGATGCGACAAATTCATACCGCAGCGTAGGATAATCGACTAAATCAGGGACATTCGGAATTGGGATAATCACCCAAGGGGCAATGCTCAGCAGCAGGCATACAAAGCCGACGATTATGCCGATAAGATACGTTCTACGCAGCGGTGTAAAGTTGGCGTGGCGCGACCCCACCCATAACGGCAGAACAATCAGCAAAAGCGCGACGACCCCATACAATCCGAAACGTGGCAGCGAGTCGATTGCGGTGATAAAGTTGAAAAGGGGACGAAACAAATTCTTCAAATTTTCGAGAAGTACGTCGAGCGTCAGATTTTGTTGAATTTCCGCACTGTACCCAATTTGATACGCCGTCTTTGAAAATTTCAGGAATAGAATAAAGCGTAATGCACACAGGGTCATAACACCCAACCACGCATAACTCCACGTCCATGCACGTCGTCGCCAGCCCATCATCGGAATAAATGCCAATGTATAAAGCATGACAAAAAACACCGCTTCATAATGCAGCAGCGCTACACCCTCCAGAACACAAGCAATTACCAAAAGCCAGCGCCACCCATGACGATAAGACAGTAAAAACAAAAATATCGCGCCCGTCGTCACGAGCATACCGCCATAAAAGGTGTTCATGAAGATAGTCGCAAAGCGAAGCTGTTCCGACGGATTGACAATAAACAGCACCGCCGCGATCAACGGCAGCCCATTGC
>DAOTTO010000294.1:0-5289 GCA_034437895.1 Anaerolineae bacterium
CGCTATCGTCACGATCATATCATTCGCAGTAAATCGATGGGTAAAAGACCTAACCTCACTTATGAGTACAAAAACTACACGCCGGAATTTGGCTGGCGGATGCTTCGGGAAAAAGTAGAGGCCTTAGATCAAGATGATCGCATCGCATGGTCAAGTTCAGGTCGGCCTTATTTAAAGCGTTATTTGGAAGAACAAAAAGGCACTTTAGTCTCAAATATATGGATAGACATTCCGCCGCTTTCTGCCCAAGCAAAGGAAAAGTTGGGTTATCCAACCCAAAAGCCGGAAAAATTATTGGAACGCATTATCCGTATCAGCAGCAACGAGGGTGATGTGGTGCTCGACCCATTTTGTGGCTGCGGTACGGCTGTCGCAGTGTCTCAGCGCCTCAAACGAAACTGGATTGGCATCGACATTACGTGTTTGGCGACTAACCTTATCAAACGGCGTTTGTCAGATTCTTTCAGCGCGGAGGCGGGTAAAGATTATCGCGTTATTGGCGAACCCACTACGCTGTCGGATGCGGAAACCCTAGCCAAAGAAGAACCCTTTCAATTTCAATACTGGTCATTGGGGCTAGTAGGCGCACGGCCTGAGCCTAAAGAAGAGAAACGCGGCAAAGCAGATCGCGGGATTGATGGTCGGCTTTTCTTTCATGATGAGGGTAAGGGTGGCAAGACCAAACAAATTATTTTCTCCGTTAAAGGCGTAGAGACCAATAAACCAGCGCATGTACGCGAACTGCGCGGCGTGATCGAGCGTGAAAATGCCGAAATTGGCGTATTTATTATCCTAAACGATTCGACCAAAGATATGCGTGCGGAAGCTGCCGAAGCTGGATTTTATCAATCCGCATGGGGCAAACATCCTCGTATCCAGATATTGACGATTCAAGACTTGCTGGACGGAAAGCGTATTGATTTTCCGCCTGCTCAAGGAGTAAATGTCACTTTTAAGCAAGCGCCAAAAGCTAAGGGAGACCAACCTGAAACGATGTCGCTGCCTTTTGATGAACCTGATGCCTAACGTTATTTTCCTCACCCAATTTTAAATTCACCCAAATCTCGTGTTTAGCGCCGTATCGTAACCTTACCTCATGCGGCGCTACCTCTTTCCATCTCCCTAAACCCGCTTTGAATCCCATAACAAAGCCGTAAAGTAAGAAAGGGAAATCCTCATGGCGACGAAGATTGTAAGTTTTTTTGATACTGAAGCCGATTTAGATAAAGCACTCAATACGATCTATAGTATGGATATTGAAGGCAAAAATGTGACGATTATGCGCGGAGAAAACCAGATTGATCCAGTCCCTGCTATCGTTGTCCCCCTTGTTCCGCCAGCAACTAGCGGCGGTCAATTCCCCGCGAATCAGGCTGCGGCGACTGTGGTAGCGAGTGGTGCATTTAGCGATCTGAACTTTGGCCCCGAAGAGCGCGATTATTATCAAAAGGTTGCCAACGATGGCGCAACCGTTGTGTTCGTTACAGCAGCCGATGAACAAGCCAATGCCGTGATGGATACCCTCAAGCACGGTGGCGCGACTCGTGTCGAAGCATTGCGCTAAACAAAGGGGAATATTAGGGACAAACCTGTATGCGTCCTTAAAAACGGGGCAACACTCAGCTTGCCCCGGTAAAAATAATCTTTGATCGAAAGCCCTGTCATTTTTTATTCCCACCCTCTTTAAAGGATGTGCGGCGTTGGTCAATGATCTCTACGAAAAGACCAAACAGGTTTATGAGCGCCTTGTAGCGACGTATGGGGAACGTCCTTTATCACCCTGTCCTGATAACCTGCGTGAGTTGATCGTCACGATTCTTTCACATCGCACCAATAAGGCCGATGAAACCGAAGCCTTTAACCGGATGTGGGAGCGTTTTGGCAGTTGGGAGGGCATCCGTGATGCGCCGCTTGACTCATTAATTGAAGCCCTCTCGCCAGCACAGTTTCCAGAGCGAAAAGCGCCCTATATACAATCAGCATTAGCGCGTATTTTTGAGGAACGGGGTGAATACTCAATTGAATTTATCGCGGATTTACCAACAGATGAAGCGATGACGTGGTTGATGTCGCTGCCGGGTGTGGGTATAAAAACGGCTTCGCTGGTAATGCTGTTTTGTTTTCACCGTGATGTGATGCCTGTCGATACCCATTTGCATCGTGTGAGCGGACGGTTGGGGATTATCGCGCCTAAAGTGACCCCTGAAGCAGCGCATACGATACTAAGATCGCTGTTAGACGATGATCCTTACATCCTGTATAACTTTCACAAAGGGATGCTCAAACATGGGCAGCAAATCTGCACTTTCAGCGCACCGAAGTGCGGACGCTGTCCGTTAGCCTCGCTTTGTGATTATTATCAAGCACTTACGTAGCAGCTTATATTATCATTCAACAGTTTCATCTTCGGAAAAATTGGGTAAATCTATCTCTTCAAGTTGTTCTTTCAAGAATTTACGCCAAGCATTAACTTTGATCCCGGATAATTCAGTCTCTTTAAAGTTTTGCATATACTCGTCAAGCAAGCCTGTACGGGCAATGCGCCCAAAGTTGTTGCCGCCATCCTGTGCAGGATTATCAATCATCCTTGTACGGGCTGACGGGTAAGGTGTGACATCTTGAGGAGAAATAATTTCGTTAGAAGATTTAGATTGGCGAACATGCTGCCACCAATAATTGCGATATTCTGCTGCATATCGTGCTAAAGTAATATAGGGTTTAAAAATAATAGGTGTTCCAGATAAGACATTCGACAAAGCCCAAGGCACAATAACAAGTAAATCTTGTGAGGCACATGCAGTAGGTGTTACTTGATAACGAAAACTTGGCTCACCTTCTTTAGCCAGCAAATACCACGATTTCAGCTCTATACCCATCATGATATGGGTGGATTTTTTGTTCATGAGCAAAACATCAGGAAAAGTTTGCGCCTGCCGCACAAAACGATAATCGTGATATAACCCTTCTTCATCCCATGAACTACGTAGATCATTTAATGTACGGATAACCTCTTGCTCAATTGTGAGACCGAGAACCGCGCCAAAAGCATAGATTTCGGTAGCGCTGATACCAGAAACCGAAATGGTGCTGCGAAACAAGGAGGGAATTTCGGAAAATAATTCGCCCAATTTTTCAAATAAGGCGTAATGTTCCCAGTCTTTGGACGGAAACTGTGGCTGAGGTTTGGGAAAACTATCGGACATTGTAAAGAAGTCTCTGTACAGCGAGTTCAAAGAATTGCGTATCAACTTCTGCGCTAAAACATTTTCGACCCAATTTGTGAGCAGCAATAGCACCGCTGCATAATCCACCAAAAGGCTCCCAAATGACATCCTCTTTATCTGAACTTGCTTCAATAATGAGTTGCATCAACCGTAACGGCTTTTGATTTAAATGGGCGCTTTTTGCTCCCACTTTAATGCGTTCTTTGCCATTCAAGGGGGGTTCATGCCAAACATTGGTGATCCCTGTTTTGCAATAAAATTTAGCACGCATCGCTGCCCAAACTTCAGGAGTAATCACGCTTTTACCATCTTGAGAAAAATAAGGTTTACCTTCTGGCTTACCATAGCTATTCGCATAATTCACCAGCTTGACAAAGGCTTCTGTTGGCGGGAAATACCATAAATGATCTTGTGTTAGATATTTACGAGTAGCCGCATTTTTAACCTCACAGGCGATGTTAGCGGCATTTAAGGGTAAGCCTGCCCTCTGCCATTCATGCCGCAGCCATTTTCGGAGTGTCATACCCTCAATACGCGCTTCTTTGACATATTGCACACAAACTTCCGTCACAATCGGAAATTTGCGTAAAGTTTGCGTATTGGTGTTACCAGCTACATGAGCAATGCCTTTATCCCAGATATGGCAAGACACATAACGCCAGCCATATTTTATAAGTAGTGGGTGAACACTCGCCCAACCGAGTTCACTGTTCCAGAACCAAAGGGTCGTTTGAGGAGTCGCCCGTTCAGTCCAAGCTTTGATGTGTGGCTCGTACCATGTTACCAAGTCATCATGCGTCTGTGGCTCTCCCTCAAAAAGCCCAAGTCCATAAGCGCCATCGGAGATAATTGTTGTCGGAGAAGGCCATTTATGATAAAGATTCGAAACATCTGCCTTATGGAGTGTAATATCATCGCATTGAAATTGATCTGTCATCTGCTCTGGGAAAAGTACTAGTGGTTTACTAGATACTTCTGGTTCAGATTTTCTTATTACGGCAATCATCATCTACCCCATCATTTTGCGAAGTTAATCCATAGTATAGATCATATTTACGCATTTATCAGGTTATGGTATTTGTTTACAAAGGCACGCGCTTCCTCCAACGTTTGGGCGGTATGTGGAAGGGAAACAAGAGTCCCGAAAAGCCGCATAAATGTTTCGAACATCGTCTGAATAAATTTATTCATACCAATGACGATGTAAATTCCGCGATTCGGATGGCTGCGTTTAAGAATATTGCGCCCGTGTGGCAAAGCATTAGGCGGCAGTGTTTTACTCAGGCTGAGATCAATGATAATAAACACTTTACTCGTCACTTCATCAAGCAGCGCATCCCCCTTCTCAATTATCAAGAAAACATCGTCCCACGTCCAGATTTCAGGATAGGTATAACGAAGCACTCGTTTATCAGCATCATCCCATTCAACAGTGATCGGCGACATTTCGGATTCCTTAAAGTACAAGTCGTTTGACATTCAAAAACCGTTTTACAAAAGATTGTTTTTGGTTTGTTGAATTTATTTTCCCATACTTTCTTTTAAGGAATCCTTAACCTTTGTTTTTAAACTGGCTATGTTCCCACTCCGTAAAAAGCGGATGCAGCTTCAGGCGTTGATATTTGCCTGTTGTCGTAACCGGAATTTCTGTGCCGAAGATGACCACTTTGGGCGATTTTTCAAACGGCATACGGCTGCGGCAGTGCGCCAAAATCGTCTCGGAATCGAGCGCCGCGCCCTCTTGTAAGACGATGTACGCGCCAACTTCCTCGCCAAAATAATCATTCTTGAACCCGATGGCTAACCCGACCTTCACACCGGGAATCTCCAACAGGACTTCCTCAATATCAAACGGACTAAATTTTACCCCGCCGCGATTAATCAGTTCCTTTAGCCGTCCCGTGATAAAAAAGAACTGCCGTCCGCGCTCATCTTCTCGATAAAAACCCTCGTCGCCGCTGCGAAACCAGCCAAACTTAAACGCCTCGGCGTTGGCATCGGGACGTTTATCATAATATTTCATCACGTTATGCCCACGAATACAGATTTCACCGCGCTCGTCTGG
>DAOTTO010000295.1:0-10097 GCA_034437895.1 Anaerolineae bacterium
TAATCTATTGCGACGATGCAAGCCCTTGAAAGCGCCATATCCGCATGGTAACATGCACTTTCGCAGTCTAATAAATAAAATTTGAGGCTTGTCATGGCAATCTGTGAAACTTGTGGCAAAAAGCCGTCCTTCGGCAATAAGCGCAGCCACTCGCTGAAGGCGACCCGGCGTAAATTTAAGCCTAATCTTCAGAAAGTTACCGTTCTGCAACAAGGTGTCGCTGTCCGAAAGACGCTCTGTACCAAGTGCATCAAAGCCCTTTCTAAAGACTCCTAACCATCGAAAAGGCCGGCACATCCGGCTTTTTCGTTTTCTAAGCCCTTTTACCGCATCGACTGACGCAGCGCTTCGATATTTTTCGCAATCTTCCCGCTGTTGAAAACCGACGTTCCCGCAATTAGCACATTCGCGCCAGCTTGTGCCGCCGTCATCGCGGTATTGATATTGATGCCGCCGTCCACTTCCAAGTTCACCGGATGATGTGAGTCGCCGATCATGGCACGTAACCGCGCAACTTTTGGCATCATCTCCACCAAAAATTCCTGACCACCCCACCCCGGATTGACTGTCATCACAGTTATCACATCAATCATCGACATAATCTCGGAAAGTGCGCTGGCAGGCGTATGCGGGTTCAGCGCTACGCCTGCTTGCAGACCAAAACCCCGAATCATCTGTAACGTGCGATGCAGGTTTGGGCTGGCCTCCACATGCACCGTGAGCGCATCCGCCCCCGCTTCAACAAACGCTTCAATCTGGCGTTCCGGCTCGACAATCATTAAATGAACATCCAACGGCAAATTCGTCACGCGCCGCGCCGCCGCCACAACCACTGGCCCCATCGTAATATTCGGCACGAAACGCCCATCCATTACGTCAATATGGATCAGTTCTGCCCCGGCAGCCTCGGCTTCCTGAATCTGGTCGCCAAGCCGAGCAAAGTCTGCGGCTAAGATCGAAGGCGCAATTAAAACGCTCATAAAGTATCCTCTTAATGTATGGACTTAAGCGTATCGATTATACTATGCCGACCTAAGATGAGCGAAAAGAAAACGTTTCTCGACGGAATATGTGTCTGCGTTATACTTTTTCGAGAAAATAATTTCACACAAGGAAAAGGCTTTTCATCATGGAATATCGCAGATTAGGGAGCGCAGGCGTTCAGGTCAGCGCGATTTCGCTAGGGGCATGGTTAACCTATGGCAGTAGCCGCATCGAATTTGACGGCGCGGTGGCCTGCCTGCGAAAAGCTATCGAATCCGGCATCAACTTTATCGATGTCGCCGATATGTATGCCTATGGCGAAGCAGAAAAAGTCGTCGGGCAGGTCATTAAAGATTACAAACGCAGCGATCTCGTCATCAGCACCAAAGCCTATTGGCCCATGAGCGAGCATGTCAATGATCGCGGCTTATCGCGCAAACATATTATTGAATCCGTCCATAAATCTTTGAAACGTTTTGAAACCGATTATGTCGACATCTTTTTCTGCCATCGCTACGATGACGACTCGCCCACCGAAGAAACAATCCGCACCATTAGTGACTTAATGCAGCAGGGGAAAATCCTGTATTGGGGAACAAGTGTCTGGTCAGCAGAAAATATCGAAGAAGCCGTCCAAATTTCTGACCGACTCAACACCTATCGCCCTGTCACCGAACAGCCCGAATATAACATGCTCTTCCGCGATCATGTAGAAGGGTCGGTTCAGGCAGCTTGCGAAAAATATGGCATTGGCTTGGTCGTCTGGAGTCCTTTAGCGCAAGGGGTGTTGACAGGTAAATATAATAATGGCATTCCAGAAGACAGCCGAGGCAATAATTTTGGCAAAAACTTCGTCAGCGGTTATCTGGTGGAAGATCAATTAGAGCGCGTCCGCAAAATTACGGTGCTGGCGCAAGAAATGGGAACGACTCCCGCCGCTCTTGCTTTGGCATGGGCGCTAAAAAATCCCGTCGTCAGCAGTGTCATCACCGGCGCGACCAAAATTTCCCAGGTTGAAGAAAATCTCAAAGCGTTGGATGTCAAGATCACCGACGAAATCAACCAGAAGATCGAGGACATTCTGCAAAATAAACCCATCACAGCATAAGAACTAAAACACATCCGCAGTTGGATAGGGAAAGTGACGACACAAAAACTCGGATATAATAAAACGAAAACCGACAGCAGAATTGCTGTCGGCTTCGTCTTGGGAAGTTGTGCAAATAACTCCCTATAGCGTGCAGTGGGCTGGCGCACTGCCCAGTTATTTCCCCGCTCACTAAGCCGCTTTTCACAACTAGGATTTATCCCTTGCGATTTGCCTCGGAACTGTACTACTACATATATGTGTCCCAATCGCAACGGAATATCAAGCAGCAGATAACCCCTCGTCCAACTGGATGTCTTCAATAAATTCAAACTTGCCAGCCATGTCATCACGCACAGGGCTTTTCATTGGGACTTTATGTCGATAAGCGGCGGCTGCAATGGCGTGTGTGCCAACAGGTAGTGTCAGAACAGCAAAGATCGCCAGCGCTAATAATTTGAGCGCTGCCGAAGGCATCAGAATCGCCGTACCGAGCAATAGCCCACACAAGCCAACAGTCGATACCTTGCCAGAAGCGTGGAGGCGACAGTACAAATCTGGCATACGAATAACCCCTAAAACACCAATGGCACAAAAGCCGATTCCACCCCATAACACAAGTAATCCGATGATTTCCATTTTAAAACACCTTTCCTTCAGAGATATACCGAGCGAGCGCGATAGTTCCGATAAAGCCAAATGCCGCGAGTGCAATGGCAACGTCGATAAACATAACTGTCCCGCGCAGCAGTGCCAAGACAACGATGATTCCAATCAAAAGTGTAGTGATGGCATCAATAGCCTGCAATCGGTCAGCGGCGCTCGGACCTCTCCAAACGCGATAAGCACAAGGGATGATGAGTACGACCAAGACAATCAGCGCTGCCTGAATTCCGAGTTCCAATAATCCTGACATTTCTCAGTCCTTTCCCACAATCCGGCGTAGGAGTTTGAGGCGTTTTGATTGTGCCGCCTCGGCATTATTGAAAGAGGCTTCAACATCCAAGCAGTGAACATACATAGTGTGGCTGCCATTAAAGTCAACGACCAGTTCGCCGGGAGTGATGGTGATGCCATGTGCGCTAAAGGCGGCTGTAAAATCGCTTTCATCCTTGTCCTGGGTGTAGACAGTGATAATGCCAGGATTCATGGGCATGTTGGGGTTGAGAACCCGTTTGGCGACATCCACACTCGATATCAATATATCTCGCCCTAAAGTGAGGATATAAATTACCAAAGCTGCAAGTTGGTCGGGCAACCGCCTGTAATTGATTTCGACTTTTTCCAACTTAAGCATCAGTAGAATGGCAAATCCGAGTACAAAGCCGACCACAAAACTTCCTAGATTCACACTTGATGTGACGATCATCCAGACAGCAGCCATCGGAACAGCGAACAACAGAGTCATGAACATTTTCTATCCTCCCAATACACCACGAATGTAAATATTTGGATCAGCAAGACGGCTTACAGCGATAGTTGCTGCTTCAACCAAGGGAGATGCATATAGACCGAGCAGGACACATAAACACACCAATAGTGTCGGCGCAAGAATACTATCGCCAGTTGGTTTTAGTTGGAGATTTTCGTCAGCCGGACGTTGAAAAATATGCTGCCAGGTGCGCGTCATATAGAGCAGAGTGATGAGTCCTGCGGCAACTGCTAGACCCAAGATTAACCAGCTTTCGGCTTCGATTCCACCCCGTACGATCGTTAACTTGCTGATAAAACCATTGAGCGGAGGGATACCGGTCAGCGCGAGTCCAGCGAGGAGATACAGCACGCTGGTCGCCCTCATTTCTCGTCCGGCTCCCCCGATGTCATCCAGCCTGGCGCTTTTGTTGGGCATCCGGCTGGCAACTGCACCCGTAATCATAAGCAGGGACGACTTAATAAAGGAGTGGTTGAAGGAATAAACAATTGCGCCAATCAGCGCTAGTGGTGTCCCCCAGCCGATACCGAGCAAAATAAAACCGATTTGACCGAAGGTTGAATAAGCAAGCATCCGTTTGGCATCATACGTACGAAGTGCTGCCAAACTTCCAAAGAAAATTCCAATAATCCCCAGAATAACCAGTAACGTGCGTACAAGGGAGGCTTCTGCGACGAAAAGCAGCGTGGTCAGCCGGATTAATCCATAGACACCCACTTTGACGACAACCGAGGATAGCACTGCGTGAACCGGGGTTGGCGCGGCAGTATGAAAATCCGGTTGCCAGAAATGAAAGGGGAAAACGGCGCTCTTGAGTAGAAATGCACACATCAGCATAACCGCCGCCGCCTGTGCCAGCAAAGGACGTTCACCACTCTCCAAAAAACGAGCAATATCAGCTAACGTGAGCGTCCCAAACGTTGCGTAAATAGCGGCGATGCCCATCAGTAGAAACAACGACCCCATTGCACTGATAAGCAAATATTTGATCGCAGCCTCGACACCTAGCCGATTATCTGAAATGGCGACCAGTACCACTGATGATATAATCATGAGTTCTTGGAAGACAAACAGGGTAAAAATGTCACCTGTGTAAAATGCACCATTCAATCCCGCAGCCATACATAGGAAGAGCGGCATAAAAGCCGGATACCTCACACATTTATCACGGCAGCCGAGAATATAGAGGGTTCCACCAGCAACTACTGTCGTTGCCATGACCTCAAAAAGTGCCGAGAGCATGTCAGGCGCGAGGACAATGCCATAAGGCGGAACGTAACCACCCAGCCGATAAAGTTGCAGACCTCCGTCCCAATTTGCTTTTAAGATGGCGAGACTACCTACCCATGCCAGTGTACTCGCCGTCATGCCGATGACATGCTGAATACGCAGAAAATGCGCGAACAGCACGCACAATGCTGCTCCAAACAACGGGGCGAAAATGGGAACAAGGACGAGTGTATTATCTGGTGTCATGCCTAACCCTTAAGCTGATCGAGCATATCCAGATCGGCGGTTTTATAACGGCGCGCCGATGAGGAAATTAAGCCTAATAAAATGGCATAAGAGCCGAAGCTGATCACAATCGCTGTTAGAATGAGCGCTTGCACCAGCGGATCACTTACGGGTATTTGACCAACATTCTGTGCATAAGCTGGCGCTTGTCCATTGAACGCGCCGACGGCGAGGAAAAGCAGGTTAATCGCAGTGAACAGGATATAGAAACCCATCGCTGATTTCACCATATCACGGCGCAGGAGTTGGAACACGCCTAATCCGAACATAACACCCGTAGCGAGTGCAAACAGGATATTCATAACGGCTCCACTTCCTTTGGAAAAGCTATTGCTTCCATAATGGTACTCACACTCCCAAGTATGGTGATGAAGATGCCCGTTTCATAAATCAAGGTTGAGGACAGATGCAGATTGGCAGGGAGTGTAATCTGATCAAAGTTGAGATGTGCCAAAAAAGACTGTCCGCTCAACATGGGCAGTACACCATTGACAATAACCAGTACCAACCCAGCGCCAATAAGACGGCGCTCGTGCAGCCAGTGCAACCGTCTGCGCGCTTCATGGTAACCAAAAACAATGTAATAAAGCGTGATACCCAGACCACTGATAATCCCTGCCGTAAAGCCGTCACCTGGACCATCCCCCCCATAAAGCAAATGGGTAAGCGCTACAAGAAAGGCAAAGGGCAAGACGAATTGGGCGACAACACGGGTCAGAGGTGTTGAAAAGGTTGACGTGAAAAGATCGGGTTCGAGATCACTTTCATCGCTTACATCAACCTGTAACATAGTCAATGTTGATGTGATGGTGATAGAGGATTGACCTTCACGCCGCAAAAGGCTCAACGGAAACTTTTTGGTTAAATTGACTATCCACACAGGCCAACGCGGGTTAGCCTTTGGCTTGGAAAGTAGCGTTAAGACACCAAGCGCAGCAACACTGAAAACCGTAATTTCTATTATGGTATCCATGCCGCGAAAATCGGTGACAATCGCTCCAACGACATCGGGGAAACCCACTTCAGCCAGCGTATTTTCCAGATGCCATGTGGCAATCGACTCTGGCTTGGGACGGTTGGTCACTGCTGCAAGTGCAAATAAGCCAACGCCAACACCGATCAGGGTTGAAATTATCACGTCACGAAGCAAACCTGCGTGTGATTGGCTCCAGAGCGAGTCAATCGCCTGCTGCCGCTCTTCAGGCTTAATACGAGCCAGCATTACAATCAACAAAACAG
Organism: Anaerolineae bacterium; assembly: GCA_034437895.1. Lineage (GTDB taxonomy): Bacteria > Chloroflexota > Anaerolineae > Aggregatilineales > Phototrophicaceae > JANRLJ01. Next base: position 6,258 of record DAOTTO010000295.1, read on the forward strand.
TCCCAATGGTTTCTACCATAAACTGCACCAGCGCCACATCTGGTGCTGGTTCTAATAAAAACAACCCACCTACGCTATATCCCGCAACACCTAGTGCCAGCGCTGCCAGCAGATGTTTTTTGAAGATGATACTCGCAAACATAGCTCCAAGTGCCAGAAGGAGCAGCAAAACCCGCAAAATGTCAATGCTGCCGCTGAATTCCCAAACAAGAGGATACCCAGTGACATGTGCTAGTCCAGCCGTTCCCTGTAACAGGATTACGCTGCCGAGGATGACGACCAAGTAATAACGGAGTTTTCCACCCTGCGTAAGTAACAGTAAATCGCCCAACTGTTCAACGCGATGAACTATACCCTGATAGATTTGCGAACCGGTTGGTAAAGTAAGTGGCATCGACCACCCGCGCCAAATCTCGCGTGTCGCAAAAATTGCTACGCCGCCACCGATAGCAAGGAGGCTTAATAAGAACGAGGTATTCAGGCCGGAAAACAACACAAGATGCACTTCTTCGGAAAGGGTTAAATTCAGCAGCGGGACGACCAACACTTGCAATCCCAACCCGCCGAGGATTGAACCAGCAGCCAGCGCCGCTGGGCCAACTAGCAGACCATCTGGTAATGCATGGATATGATCAAGTTGGACTGTTTTGCCGCCGAACACTTCCCACAACAAGATAAGTGCCATACCTACTGTACAGGCGGCAGTAATCAAAATGATGATGAGCGCAACTGGATTGTTATGTGCAGCTTCCAGAAGCGATTCTTTCGCCACAAAACCCAATAAGGGTGGCAGGCCAGCCATCGATAGACCCGCAAGGAGGGCGACTACTCCCCAACCGGGCATCAAACGTCCCAGTCCACCCAATTTATCCAGAAGGCGCGTTCCACTGGCATGGTCAACCGCGCCAACCACCATAAACAATGTTGCCTTATATAAACTGTGTGCTAGGATGCCAACCAACGCCGCTTTCAGTCCTTCTCCATGAGGTAGGCTAATTAACGCCACCAAGACACCTAGCTGGCTGATGGTGGAATAGGCCAGAGCCGCCTTTAAATCGCGTTGGCGAAGCGCCAGCAGCCCCCCTAAAAGCATTGTCACCAAGCCAATTGTCAGCAGTCCATTTTGCCACAATAGGGTATCACCCAATGCCGGATACAGACGCAGCAGTAAGTAAATTCCCGCTTTGACCATAGTGGCTGAATGTAAATAGGCGCTGGCTGGGGTAGGTGCGCTCATTGCACCAGGCAGCCAGAAGTGAAACGGCCATTGTGCGCTCTTGGTAAAACATCCAACCAAAATAAGTACCGTAAAAGCTGTGTACCAAGGGCTTTCGCGCAAAGTCGTATTGGCGATCACCTCGCTTAATTCCATCGAACCGGCTGTTGTGCCGAGGAGGGAAACGCCAACCAACAACGCCAACCCCCCCATGCCGGTTATGATAAGTGCTTGCAGTGCGCCGCTGCGTGCTTCCTCGCTGTCGCGGTTGAAGCCAATCAATAAGAATGAAATAATGCTAGTCAGTTCCCAGCCAATAAACAATGTAAGCAGATTACCAGAGAATACAACAATCAGCATGGCAGTCATAAATGCCAGAAGGCGGATATAAAATCGGCCTAACTCTGCGCGATCCTCAAAATAGTAACCTGCGTAGATGATAATGGCTGCACCAATACCGGTAACAATTAATCCAAAGAACACCGATAAGCCATCAAGATAGAGCGACAGAGATAATCCTAGGTCAGGCACCCAAGGTATGCTGATCTCAACAGGACCTTGCTTACTGATAACCGGAAGATAAGTTAACAATACAAGGAATAATATGCTCGCAAGTCCGGTAAACAGCCATACTTGCACTATTTTTGGCAGTTTCCGGGGTCTCAATAGCCCGGCAAGTGCTGGCGTAATGCTAAGGACTGCAATTCCCATCAAGCCGATCTCCAAAGACTAAACAATAAAGGGGGCATAGCGAAAGGCGATGTCCCCACCTACAACTGGATTACCACAAAGACATGGGATTTAAGCCAAAACGGCAATCCCATGCCCATAATCAGATGAAGTCAGAGCGCTAATCGCCCGTCGCAGAAACAGCGCGTGATGCAGCAGCAGCTTCAGCCATCGCATTATCACCCGGCAAAGACAGAACATCGGGCCAAATTGACTGACCGTGTTCGTAGTTGTCAATAAAGTTGCCATCAACTTCAGCCAGCGGGTTAACACGCAGATGTTTGACCGCTTTTAATGCGCCGAACATAATGAACGAGGTAACACCACACCAGAGAATTGTTGCGGCTGATCCAATGATCTGAGTAACGAGAATGTCTGCACTGCCACCACTGACCAGCAAACCACCTAAACCAGAATTAACATTGGCGGCAAAGGGCGTGAGCGTTGGTTCAGCAAATAAGCCGATAGCAACGATACCCCAAACACCACACGTAAGATGGACTGAGGAAGCTCCCACAGCATCATCAACTTTGATTTTCTCCAGCAAGTCGCCCCATAGAATAAGGAGGACACCTCCAACCAAACCAATAAAGATTGCGGCTGGTGGACTTACAAAAGCACAACCACCGGTGATCGCAACTAAACCTGCGAGGGAACCATTCAGGCTGATAACCAGATCCCATTTGCCAGTGCGGAAATATTGAAAGAACATGGCAGAGAGTGAACCTGCGCCTGCGCCTAGGGTCGTGTTGAGCGTAACGATACCGATCGTCCCAGCAACACCAACTGCTCCCAGTGTTGAACCCGGATTAAAACCGTACCAGCCAAACCATAGAATCATTGTACCAATGAGCGCGAGGCCAAGGTTGTGTGGAGGAATAGCTTTGCCCCAAACTTTTCCCTTGCGTGGGCCAAGCATCGCCGCCCCTACGAAGGCGATTACACCGCCGACGGTATGAACAACATTACTACCCGCGAAATCAAAAAAGCCCTGTTGGAAGAGCCAACCGCCGCCCCATACCCAGTGAACTACTACGGGGTAAATAAAGACAATCACGATGGCCGTATAGACAAGATTGCCAATAAAATCGGTGCGCTCTGCCATTGCACCAGTAGTAATAGTGCTTGCAGTCGCGGCAAAGGCGAATTGGAAGAAGAACATTGTCAGAACACCAATGTTGCCATAATAGATCGTATCGGCTGTGCTGATGCCTGGCGCAAAGAGCGTTGTGCCAAAGAGTCCACTGCCATTATCGACCCCAAAAGCCAGCCCGAAACCGATTCCCCACCATAGAATGGCACCTAGGCCTGCTTCAAGAAAGTTTTCCAACAAGGCATTAACAGCGCTGGTTTGCTTAATCATGCCGGTTTCCAAAATAGCAAACCCTAACTGCATAAAAAATACAAGAAAGCCAGTCAGCAGCACCCACGATGTATCAATTGCGATTTTAACCGTCGTAAAATCGTCCCCAGTCGGTGAGCCATCTTGGGCACTCGCCATACCTGACCCAAATGCTGCCAAAATAAAGGTCGCAATCGCCATCACCAAAAGATGACGCCAAACCTTGTTGTATTTTTTTATTCCCCATCCCTCCAGGTCAAAATATGTCTGATGAGGGAAGTGTAGTTTGTGCATTCCTTATAGCGCAGCCAAATTACCGACAAATTTCAGGTAAATGTTTTATCAATTTCGCACAAAAAGGGATCAGGTTTCCGTAAAAATAGGCGTAATTGAACATTCTACGCCAATTACAGAGCGCTACGCTTATGCAAATGTACAATTTGCACAAGAGCGCCTATGTGGAGTGAGCAATCATCATTTAATATAGGATTAATAGGTGCATTTTATGGCTGCTCGCCCGACCATTTGAGGAAAGATAGCACAAACGCCGCAG
>DAOTTO010000296.1:0-2173 GCA_034437895.1 Anaerolineae bacterium
ACCTGTCATGATGGCTTTAGCATGATGGATTTGTTCTCTTATAACGTCAAGCACAACGAAGCCAATGGTGAAGAGAACCGCGACGGCGCGAATGATAATTATAGCTGGAACTGTGGCATCGAAGGCGAAACCGATGACCCTCAAATCCTCGCGCTGCGCCGCCGATTAGTTCAAAACGCGGTTGCCCTGCTCATGGTCAGCCGGGGTGTCCCGATGATCTTAATGGGCGATGAAGTTGGGCATACCAAATACGGCAACAACAACACTTATTGCCACGATAACGAACTCAATTGGTTCGATTGGTCGCTGCTCGATCATAACCGCGATATTGCCGATTTCTTCCAACAGTGCATCACCTTCCGCATGGCGCATCCGGTTTTACGCAGCAAACATCATTTTCATCATCATGATCTCATTGGCAGCGGCTATCCCGATATTAGCTGGCACGGGGTACGTGCTTGGCACACCGATTGGTCAGAGTTTGTGCTGACCATTGCCTTTATGGTGGATGGCAACCATGTTCCCGAAGGCAGCGCCCCAGATGATATGATTTATGTGGCGATGAATATGCACTGGGAAATACATATTTTTGAAGTGCCTGCCCTGCCGGATGGGATGCTCTGGCGCGTGTTCGTCAATACCAGCGATGGCGCTCCGCAAATCATCAGTGCGCCGGGTACTGAACCCGTCGTGGAAGATCAGCATTATTTTATTGTTGGGGCGCGTTCAGTCGTGATTTTAGTCGGGCGATAAAAAGGGTGCATTTATCTGCACCCCCATGATGAATTCATCTCTAGCGCGGGAACTCGATCAGCGTCCGTCCGGTCATTTCCGGCGGTTGGGGAATCCCCATCAAGTCCAGCACTGTCGGCGCGACATCTGCCAACTTCCCGCGTGGATGCAGTAGGGTATATTCCGGCTCAATGACAAACAACGAGACCGGGTTGGTCGTGTGATAGGTATGCGCTTCGCCTGTCATTTCCTCGATCATCCGTTCACAGTTCCCATGATCGGCGGTCACAATCACCGCGCCGCCTTTAGCCATGACCGCCTCGACTAATCGTGCCGCGCAGCCATCTACTGTTTCGACGGCTTTAATCGCCGCCTCTAATGAGCCGGTATGCCCGACCATATCAGGGTTCGCAAAATTAATCAGGATAAAATCATCATCGTGTGTTTTGAGGCGTTCTAACGTCGCTTCCGTTAGTTCATAAGCGCTCATCTCTGGCTTAAGGTCATAAGTGGCAACTTTGGGCGAGGGGATCAAACCACGATCTTCACCGGGGAACGGGTCTTCCCGCCGTCCGTTGAAGAAAAACGTGACGTGCGGATATTTTTCCGTTTCAGCCGAGTGATACTGCTTCAGCCCATGATTGCTAATGACCTCTGCCAACGTATTCACCAGCGTTTCTTTGCCAAAGAGAATCTCGACAGGCAGCCCTTCTTCATATTCGGTGAAGGTGATGATTTCCAAGCCATCGATGTGGTCTGATTCTGAGAAACCATCTAATCCCTTCATCGTGAAGGCTTTAACGATTTGGCGCATCCGATCAGCGCGGAAATTATAGAAAACCAGCACATCACCGGACTTTACGCGCAGATTATCGTCATCACCAATCACAACCGGGACAATAAATTCGTCGGTCACGTCTTTGGCATAGGAAGTTTGGATTGCTTCCTCGGCGGATGCAAAGTGTTCGCCTTTCCGAAAAGCGATTGCGTCATAAGCAGCCTTCGTGCGCTCCCAACGCTTATCTCTGTCCATCGCCTGATACCGTCCACTGACCGTCGAGATTACCCCTGTGTTCAAATGTTCTATCAATGTACGCAAATTGTGGAGAAATTCAATCCCGTTGTTGGTGGGCGTATCGCGTCCATCAGTGATGATATGAATGACCGGGCTAAGGCCGTGCTGCTGACACAATTCTAAAAGCGCATACAGATGGCGATCATGAGCGTGAACACCTCCCGACCCTAGCAAACCGATCAAATGTAATTTCGCGCCGTTTTGTTTAACTTTTCCTAGCGCTTTGACCAACGCAGGCCGCTGCACAAGCGAGCCATCTTCAATCGCCTTGTCAATCGCGGTAATGTCTTGATACACTACCCGCCCCGCTCCAAGATTCAAATGCCCGACTTCAGAATTGCCCATTTGATCGGGAACTAAGCCGAC
>DAOTTO010000297.1:0-3093 GCA_034437895.1 Anaerolineae bacterium
CGCATTTACCCCACCCCTAAATCCCCTCCCCATTGCATGGAGAGGGGACTTCAAGATGCGTTTTTCTCCCCCTCTCCAAGTATTGGAGAGGGGGCCGGGGGGTGAGGTAAGCGAAAGTCTTGGCCTTAATAAGGTGTGACTCGCATTGCTCGCCCTCCCTGAGTTCGGGGAGGGGGCCGGGGGGTGGGGTTCTCTGTATTATTTTCTTTAGTTCCATAAGGAGCTAAACATCAGCCCTTCAAAAATTCTTTGACCACGCGGAAATACAAATCGCGCTGCGTCGTCCCCGGCGAATGACCCGCGCCATGAAAGACATGCGTTTTAGCGTGGGGATATAAGTCCCTTACGGCTGACCGCGCTTGTTCATCGAAAGTCGCATCATCATCCGACTCAAGAATCAGCATCTCGCCCGTCCATGCGTCTAAATCAGACGGCGCAGGGGGGACGTTCTGGGCGAAATCCAGCAAGCATTGATAGGTGCTGATGATCTCGTCTTTGCTCACGCGATAGCTGTAAAGTTCATCAAGATACGCTCGCCAGAAATCGGCTTCTTCCTCGTGCGGCGCAATCGTCATGAACATCTGCTGCTTCGCCAAATCGCTGACGGCTTCCGGCGGCAGCGGAGTCAGCCCGTCTAAGGCCTGCTGATAACGGGCGGCGCTTTGCGAATCGAGCGCGGCGGTGGTCGAGAGGATCAATTTGCTCACGCGGGACGGATGCCGCCGGACGAAAACCTGCGCCAGCATCCCGCCAAATGACCCGGCGAGAACGTGCGCTTTGTCAATCCCCGCGACATCCAATACGCCCATGAGTCCATCGGCTAAGGCCGCCATCGTGTCGGCGGCGGGATAAGTCGGCGTGATAACGCGGAATTCATCGTCCAGCATGGGGATATTGCGATAAGCCGCATCCGCCACCCGCAGGCCGCCGACCAGCAGCAGAATCGTCTCGCTGCCTTTGCCAGAATCGAGATACGTCCATTCAATCCCGTCGATTTCCGCACGCTCAGCAATATGGCTGGCGCGAAAATCGAGCAGGCGTGAGCGCTGTTCAGCCGGGACATCGGCATAAATGGTTTCAAATGAGCGTTGGGTCATGTCAGACATAAGGAATAACCTATAAGGGATAAATAGCGATACCGAACACAGGCGCGAGTGCGACGATCAGCGGCGCGATAATCAGCGCCGGGAGAAAATTCGCCATGCGTGGGCGCTTGATTCCGAGCAAAATCAGCGACAATCCCGCGAGGATTAATCCGCCTGTAGCTGTCATTTCATTCACCATCGGCACGGACATAAAATCGCCTAACACACTCCCTGCCAGCGCCAGCCCGCCTTGCACCACAATAATCGTCACGATGCTGAACGCAACGCCGATGCCATAGCTGGCGGCAAACGCAACCGAGGCGAAGCCGTCGAGAACGCTCTTGATGGCAAGCTGCTGAAACCCCGCTGCGATGCCCATGCCATTTTGAATCGAGCCGATAAAGGTCAGCGGCCCTACGCAAAAAAGCAGGCTGGCGGTCACGAATCCGGTGACGAATCGCTCACGAGTCGAATCTTGTAGGGGCGAGGGGTGCGTCGCCCCAGCGTCGGTATCATGTGCTTCTATGACGCTTTCGCCGCCGAAACGTCGTTGCAACCAGCCGCCGAAACGCTCCAACGCTGCGTCAAGTTGTAAAAGTTCGCCCATAATGACACCGCTGGCGATGCTCAATAACGGAATGATGATGTTGCCAGTTTTGCCTGCGTTATCCAGCCCGACGAACAGCGTCACCAAGCCTAAACCGAACACGACGGATTCTTGAATCCGCGCTGGAAGCCGGTTGCCCACCAGAAGGCCGAGTGCGCTGCCGATGGCGACGGTGATAACGTTGAGGAGTGTTCCGGTCAAATGATCTGATCGTCCTGCGTATTATTGGCATCTTCAAAAAGGCGGTCAATGGCGTTCTTCAGCGCATTACTGATTTCGTCAATTTTGCGAAGGTTTTGCTGCTGTTGTTCGTTGAGTTCGCCCACCATGCCGTTGAGCAGGAGATGATTATAGCCAAAAATGGGCGTGAGGGGGCTGCGGAGTTCATGCCCAATTTCAAAAAATGCCGTACCCGCCTGCATTTGTTCAATCTGGTCTTGGAGGGTCACTATTTGATGGGTGAAACGCTGACTATTGTTCATCATCGTCTGAATAAGTTCTTGTTGTTGCTCCGTCAGCGCACCGTCAGTCTCGGCAAGAAGCGTTTGGCAGCGCGTCGTTATTGCTTCCGCCAGGTCACGTAGATCATCCATAAAAACCTCAGTACTTAATTGAATATTTCTCCAAGTGTGTTTGAGACCGTGAGTCCATCCTCGTAAATAGCCCGTAAATAGCCCATCTGGGATGAATTTAAGTCACCTTTTTTATCGTCAAGCAGGATTTCGGAATAGCCGATGATGATATTGAGCGGTGAGCGCAAATCGTGAATCATCGATTCCCCTTCCCATTCGCCTTTGGCAACTTGATTGAGGATGCGAGCGAGCTTAAGATTGGCGGCGTGGATTTCGGATAGGTCTTCGTGTTGTTCTGGCAAAAGGTGGCCTTCAACCTCCGAAAGAAGCGTGTCTGTATTGCGGATAATGCCGATTAAAAGTCGCCATAGGGTGTATTCACGCTCCGGGGACATGGCTTAATCCAACACTTCAGCCAGGCGATTCATCAACATCCGCCCCCGTCGATGAATGTGTTGTACAACCTCGCGCTGTGTAGCGCTTAAGGGGCTGTCGGGTTCTTCCAGTAATTCTTCGGCATAGCCGAGGATTGACGTTAAATGCGAGCGCGACTCATAGCTGACGACTTCCTTAGCGCGATCCCACGTAAAATCGGGAATGCTAATGAGTAAGTTGAGCATTTCGCCTGCTTTAGTGTGTATCCCCTCAATAAACTTGTGCTGCAAATCTTCCAAATCTGTTTGGGTCATCAGCAAAGCACTATTATCAATAATTTCTTGCAGCAGTGGTACAAGGTGGTCGCGCATGGAAAGCCTTAACTTAAACGTAGGTTCACGCTCATCGTATTATACAACTTAATTGATTATTTGGCTCACAACGCCCTTAAGCA
>DAOTTO010000298.1:0-2144 GCA_034437895.1 Anaerolineae bacterium
GCGTTTGGAAACCCCTGAAGGGGTTAAGTAAAGATTCTTAACCTCTTTAGAGGTTTCCAGATTGCGCGTAGCTCTGGGTTTTGAACCCGGAGCGGCTGGCTGCGTAAGGTGAGTTATTACTTCTTGCGCCCTAATCCCACTTGCGCTCGTCCTTGACGGTACGCTCGCCGGGTTTTATTTCGCCTGCCGGAACCATCACCACTTCATCAATCTTGAGTCGAATTGCGGCCTGCGCCAGCCCTTGCAATTTCTCGCCCAAGCCTGCACCGTCCGCGCCGTCATTCAGTTCGATCTTGAGCAGGACATAATCACGATTTTCCGGACGTGTGATGATCGCTTGCATGGTCTTAATTTGCGGGAACTGCAACTTCGCTGCTAAAAGCTGATTCGGATGCAAGAACATGCCGCGCACCTTGATGGCCTCACCGCTGCGCCCATAGAGGCCGAGAAGCTGCTGCCCGCCATCGCACTCCGGTGCAGCCGCTAATGCGCCAAGATCGCCCGTGCCAAATCGAATCAGCGGATAGGCTTTATTGAATGTCGTAGCAATCACCTCGCCGATTTCACCCGCCGGAAGTTCTGCGCCGGTTTGGGGATCGCAAATTTGCAAATAGACGTTATCCGTGATGCAAAATCCTTGAATCCCTGACTTGGTATAGCCGATAAAACCGAGATCAGCCGTGCCATAGGCGGAAGTCGTCTTCATGCCATACTCGCCCTCGAAGCGCTCACGCTGGTTTGGCATATACGGTTCAGCAGAAAACAGCGCTTTCTTGATCGTCACCCCTTCTTTGGGGATGCCCATTTCGCCGATTTTGTCCAGCATCGCCATCAAATAGCTGGGCTGCCCGACGAACCCAGTCACATTGAGGGCGCTCATCATCATAATCTGGAGTTCAGTGTTGCCGGGGCCGGAAGGAATCACTGTCGCGCCGCAAGCTCGCAGCCCTTCGTCCAGCAGCAGTCCCGCCGGGGTTAAGTGATACATAAAGGTATTCAGCACCCGATCCCCTTTGCCGAAGCCGACATATTTAAAGGGCGTGAGGAGCGCTTCATTACCTTCTGGATTGATCGGCTGCGGGTCATAAATCGGCCCTGGTGAAATATAAATGCGCGGCAGTGTATCGGGATCAACCGCCAGAAAGCCACCGAAAGGGGGATTCGCTTGGTGAATTTCCACGAGGCGATCTTTGCTCGTGACAGGAATTTTATTGAGATCAGCCGCCGATTGAATATCAGCAGGGGTTACACCAGCAGCGTCAAGGATATTTTTGATGGCAGGTGCATGAGCGTAAGCATGGACGACAAGTTCACGGATTCGGGCATCATAATGCGTGGTCAAGTTCGGCCTCCAATGGTTAGTGAAGTTTAGAATGTAGCGTGGTTACACAGGTTCGCCAAGAGTTGTGACGATTTTTTAATAGATCAGTTTTTGGGTGCGGACATCGTAAAATACGCTCAATACTTGGTCGCCCATAAATAGGCGACAGCGGCACGTTGGTGCGCTGCTGCGTTTTCCACCATTGGGCGCAAATGATCGATAAAGCGCTTGATTTCTTCCTCGGACAGGGCTTCACGCATGGCTTCTTGCAGTGTGGGGACGCGCGGATTCGGTGAAATATGTAAAAAAGCCTCCCATCCACCGCTTGACCACTTTTGTTCGGGGAGGATGTCCCAATGTATTTCGAGGTGAATTTCGGTAAATCCTGCTTCTTCAGTCATTTTCAATAAATCATGCTCATCGAAATCGAGCATAGGATCATCCAGCGGTTGAATGTCCTCATAAATTGCCCGTATCCGCCGTCCTAATGAGATGACTGGGGTTACGTCGTAGCCCCAGAAAAGGTGATCGGGCTGGGGATGACCAAAGCGATTGATCGGCTCAAACAGCGAAAGCCTGCCGCCCGGTACTAAGACGCGATAAAAATTATTAAATGCCTGCTGTTTGGCCTTCACATAGATCAAGACCGAGCGAATCGTCACGACATCCACCGATTTATCCGCGATGGGGGCGAGGTCGGCGGCGGAAGCAAGGACGAACTGAACGCGCTCCAAAACTTGCATCTGTTCCGCCACTGAATTTGTATGCGCCAACAAATCTTGCGAAATATCGCTGAAGATAACTTGTCCCGCAGGGAGCTGCG
>DAOTTO010000299.1:0-3442 GCA_034437895.1 Anaerolineae bacterium
TGTGTAATGTCGTTCAGATTTCATCAAAAAACATCCTGTTTACAATATCTCGTGGGGAAGAATTCAATCTTCCTCACACATCAGCCATGATTATAGCATTCCAATAAAAATTTCACTGCACCGGACGGAAACTCTCGATGATGCGCTCAAAGGTCGGGCGCATTTGGTCAAACAAGGTCGCGTTACTCGTCGCAAACTGAAAATAGTAGATGCGCTCATCTTCGCTAAAAATATAGAATGAAATGTGACCGCTTGACAATAGGCTATTCGTTTCGGTCAGCGTAAAATCAAATTCGATACGTGCCATTTGTCCAGCACCAAGCGTGACAATTTCACTTTCGAGATTCGCTATCCCAACCGCTTCAAATCGGGCAATCCATTGGCTTTGCAAAAAATCAAGCATATCACTACTAGCAATGAGGTTATCGACCACCATAACCGTCATATAGCCTTCACTAAGCGGATCAACACGAAGAATTTCGATTGCGCCAGCTTCGATTTGGGGACGCAAAACCTCCACAATTTGGCTGGCTACCTCCCCGCTAGAGGCCATCATATCAAACACGGCTTCAACTAAAGCCGGTTGATTCACATCTAGCCAACCGGGCGGCACATTTATTTGAACGTTTTCGCTGGTGATTGTCTCCCATCCGTCGGCGCTGACGATGGGGGTTGCCTCGGCGGTTGGCTCTGGTGTGACTTCTGCTGTCGCTTCGGCGGCGACATTTGAGCCAATCGTCAGGGTTTGGATCGCTTGTTCGAAGATCGCCATGCGGCTGTCGAATTCCGCTGGTGCGCTTGTAGAGGCAAACAACACCCAATAGAGGGTGCCATTTTGTGCGAAAAAGTAGGCTTGGGACTTGCCGGTTAAATTATCTATGTCTAAGGTAACGATGGCTTGCACAGCTTCTCCGGCAGGCAGTTGAACCGTTGTCATTTCGCCTAAAGCGGTATAGGAATCACCGAATAACTCCCGAATACGAATCTGTATCAGCTCTGGGGACAGGTTCATGCCAATCGGTTCCGCGATAATCGTCAATATGTTAAAGGCGACGAAATCCCCCAAGAGCAGTTTGACATAGCCATTCTCAATCAGCGGCCCATAAACGCCCAAGACAGATGCAAGTTCGGGGTTATCCTCCGCCATTTGCATGAACATTCCCATCATGGTTTCCATCAGGGCAGCATCGCTGAAATTCGTCCAATTCGGCGGCACAGCAACGGAGACTTCATCCTGCGTATAACGTATCCAACCGTCAGGCAGCGTTTCGGTGATGAGGGTCGATGCGGCGGCTTCCGGCGTGGCTTCTGGTGTCGCTTCTTCAAAGGTGAACGATTGCATGATCTGGTCGATGAGTGGAGTCATCGTTTCAAGATTGGTTATGTCGCTATGAGCAAATGGAAACAACACCCAATAAAGTATTGAATCCTTAATAAATAAATAGCCTGCCCCGTCCCCAATCATATCGCCCATCTGGATTTGACCTGTGAATACTTGGGCATCTCCGGCGGGAAGTTGTACGGTCGTGAATTCAATCGGCTCTAAAAGTTCTAGTGAGCTAAAGAAGGCTTCCACCCGTAAGCGCACTAATTCAGGGGTTAGCGTGAACCCAATCGGTTCAGCCATAACGACGACGTTGCTAAAATTCGTTAAGTCGCTCAAAACCAGCCGTATCGCACCGTTTTCTATCATGGGACGGAGGACATCGACAAATCCACTCATACCAGGATTTGCGCCTGCTATTGGAGCGAGTAAGTTAAAGTAAGTATCCATTGCGTCTCCGCTGCCTACGTTTGTCCAACCGGAAGGCACGGCAATTGAGAAACTATCCTGCGTATAGCGAATCCAGCCGTCGGGCAGCGTTTGCGTTATGGCGGACGATGCAGTAGCTTCTGGCGCAGGGGTTGCTAAAGATGCGATGTCGTTATCCGTTGCTTCGTCTTGCCCATTTCCGCCATTTAAAATGAGGAAACCGATCACACCCAACAGCACAATCGCTGCCGCGCCAACCATAATAAACAGACGGTTGCGTGGGGCTGGTTTTGGCGTGATAGCTGGTGTCGGAAAGCGTGAACGCGACGGCGTTGAATCACCGCGCAAAACTGCTTCTAACGCCGCGCCGACCATACGAGCGCTGGCGGTGCGCTGATTACGATCTTTTTCCAGCATATCCGTCACGAGTTCAGCCAGCGACTCTGGTATATCCGGGCGGACGGTTTTTAAGTCGGGCGGGGTTTGTGTGAGGATTGCGGCGAGCATTTGCGTCACGCTTTGACCCGTAAAAGGCCGCGCACCCGCCAACATTTCATACAGCATCACACCAAATGCCCAAATATCGGCGCGGGTATCCACCGCCTCGCCATCGATGGCCTCCGGCGAAAGATAATCGAGCGTCCCCAGCGACGTTCCAGTGCGCGTCATCCGGTCTTTCGTTTCCAGATAGGCTACACCGAAATCCGTCAGGCGTGGGGTGCCATCAATCGCCAGCAGCACATTGGCGGGTTTGATATCGCGGTGGATGATCTTGAGATGATGCGCCCGCGAGAGGGCATCGGCTAATTCTAGTGAAATTTCGAGTACCTGTTTAATAGGAAGGGGATTAACTTGATGGAGCAAATCTGCCAGCGTCCCGCCGCCGACGTATTCCATCACGATAAAATGCTTGTCTTCTTCCTCATACGTCCCTAGCACCTTGACGATGTTGGGATGATTTAATTGGCGCAGGGCATCGGCTTCACGCGCAAAGCGCTCGACCATGCTGGGTTCGGCTTCGATAATTTCTGGCTTGAGGAGTTTGATGGCGACATTCTGCCCGGTGAGCATATCGCGCCCCAGATAAACCGCGCCCATGCCGCCCGTGCCGATAAGATCACCAAACTCGTAGCGATTGCCGAGGCTTTGGGGGAGCGGTGTGGGTTGCGACATAAGGCTTCCTCAAAATGTGCATTCATGACTTTCGAGCTATTATAGCATCGACACCCGTTCCTGCTGCGTCGGGATGTGGTAAACTTTAGAGCAACCGCATCAAATTTTGGACATAGCTCGTAAAAGTACAAATCTAACCGCAAAGGCGAAAAGATCACAAAGGAAAAGAGCAATTAACGCATTTACTTTGTGTCTTTGTGGTTCAAAATAGCTCTTTACGGTTGATATAAATTTTGATGCAATCACCCTGTGGTAAACTTGCATGATGTGATTTTGGATTGTGAGCGTAGGCGGAATGGATAGTATGATCGATCTCCCGACAAAAGTGCAGGATCCCCCGATTCGTCTACTGGCAGCATTTAATGAGGTTTACCCGTCGCTTTCGCCCAGCCATGTGATCCAGCCCCCTGGGCGCGATATGTGGATCGCGGCGGCGGTCAATACCACGCGGGAATACACCCTTCACGCGAGTGATTTGGGCGGACGGACGAAATTAAATTGGCGCAGCGCCAAGCA
>DAOTTO010000300.1:0-8263 GCA_034437895.1 Anaerolineae bacterium
CACCCCCCGGCCCCCTCTCCAATACTTGGAGAGGGGGAGAAAAACGCATCTTGAAGTCCCCTCTCCATGTAATGGGGAGGGGATTTAGGGGTGGGGTAAATGCGTGAGCGAAAGTCCTAGGATGGAGAAACGCTATGAGCAACAGTTACAGCCCGGAATTCAAAGCGAAAGTGGTGCGCGAAGTGCTACGCGAAGACAAGACCCTCAGTTAGGTGGTCGTGTAGTGTGAGTTATTGAGTGTGCATCGGTCAGGTGTGTACGATGTCCCACGCCCGCTGGACGAGCGCGAGTTGCACATCCAGCGGTGCAACCACAAGGCGTATGAGGAGGTCTATTTGAAGGATTACGCTTCCCCTCGTGAAGCACGGACCGCTGACTGCCTGTTTTACCGCAGTAGGTTATGTTTTTTTCCCGTAAAATAGATACATTCCTCCAGATGCGCGTCGTCGCAGTGCATAATATCCTCCAGCAGCGTCTTCATGCTCTGGACGTTCATCAGGAGTGCCGTTAATTCCTGAAGTTTGCGCTGGATGAGGTCATGCCACTGTACGGCGGGGGTCGGGTTGGCGAGAATGTCATCGAACAACACCCGCAGTTCCGCCAGCGTAAAACCGGCCTGCTGCGCGGTTTGGATAATCGCCAACCGCTGCAAAACACTCGCCTCATAACGTCGCTGCCCACTTATGCGCTTGGGCGTTGGCAGCAGACCGATGCTCTCGTAATAACGCAGTGTCGAAGTCCGAACCCCGGCCTGACGTGCCACCTCATTAATGCTCATTTCCGTCATCAGATTTGCCCCCTTGACTTCAAGTCAACTTGAAGTGCTACCGTATGGAGATTAGACGATTCATCAGGAGGAAAACGCACATGGCACATTTCAGTTTTGACATCACCACCGACAATTTCTCACAGGAAGTCAGCGACTCGGCGCTTCCGGTATTGGTCGATTTCGGCGCGGATTGGTGTCCACCGTGCCGGATGCTCGAACCGATTGTGGATGCCCTCGCGCAGAAATATCAAGGCAAGATGCGCGTGGGGAAAGTGGATGCGGACGCACATCCGCAGCTTCAAGAGCAGTTCGGCGTAATGGGGCTGCCCACACTGATTCTGTTTGTGGATGGAAAGCCAACGCAGCGCATTGTTGGGTTTACATCAGGTGAGCGCATCGAAGCCAAACTTCTGCCCTACTTGCAGCAGGAAAATGCCTAACGGCTGGGGATAATCGAATCAAAATTTGCATCAACCACAAAGACACGACGGACACAAAGAAAACACTTTAATTTCTATGTCCCTTTGTGATCTTTGCGTCTTTGTGGTTAGTTTTGGGCTTTTATCACGACGTTGACGCTATAGTTTTCTCGTTAGAAGAAGTTCTTGGCGATCTTCAAAATGCCTTGGCTCCAAGGGACGCGATGCGACACGCCCGATTGATTCTCGAATTTGTGCATGTTGTCGATGTACCACTGATAATTGCGGATGAGCGCGTCTTTATTGCTATATTTGGGCTGATAACCCAGAACTTTTTCCGCTTTTTCGATGGAGACAAACGAATCTTTGCTGGCGGTTTCATACACCCACTTATACAGTGGCGACAGATGCAGTGCTTCCAACACACGCAGCGCCATAATCGCGGGCGCGGCAGGCAGTGGGCGAATCGTTTTTCCGAATCCAGCTTTATCCAACACCGCCTGATAATCTTCCTTCATCGTCGTGAATTCCTTCGCGCCGATGTTAAAGGTATCATTGACGGCTTCACGGTCAAGCGTGGCGCACAGATAAATCGCGTCGCATAGGTCTTCAACATCGAGCAGTTGATACCGATTGTTGCCGCTGCCGAGCATCGGAAAGCCTTTGCCATCCTTCGCCCAATCATAAAATAGCGCGAACACGCCTAAGCGTTCCGGCCCGATAAACGATTTTGGGCGGATGACCGGGACGCACATCCCTTTCTTGCGATAATTGACGCACACTTCTTCCGCTTGGATTTTAGCCTTGCCATACGGCCCGACTCCATCCAATTTATCGGTTTCGCGCAGGGGGTGATGATCGGGGATGCCATAAACGGCGGTTGAGGAGACATGAATAAACCGTTCAACACCGTTTTTGAAGGCCGAATCAATCAAGTTGGTCGTGCCGTCAATGTCAGTGGAAAGGATGTCGGCTTCGGTATAAAGCGGGAGCGCCGCCGCGGTGTGGATGACGATATTCACGCCCTGCATCGCCTCATCTACCGTCTTACGATTGCGGATGTCTCCGGTGATTTCGGTGATTTGAGCGCGTTCAGGATAATCAAACGGGGCAATATCCAACGAGACGACGCGATGCCCCTTAGCCAGCAAATAACGCGCCATGTTGATTCCTAAAAATCCCGCGCCGCCCGTGATGAGATACGTTTTCGATTCTTCTGCCATGTGCGTTCATTTCCTCCTGAACATTTGTTTAATCACAGTCTCTTGATCGAAATCGACCCTGTGTTTAAGGTAGCTTTTAGCGCTCAGCCGTCAGCGCTCAGCTTTTTGCACTCATTACTCATTGCTCAGCACTTCATCTGCCGGATGTCCCCAATCGCCGCTAAAGACAATTTCAGTTAACGCTTTACGGGTGCGCGGCTCTTGTTCACGCGCACGTAACCGTTCGATCAAACTTTCTGGATCGCCGCGATACCCAATCGCAATTCCCGTCACCGGGACGACGTTTTCCGGGATGTGATATACCTCACGGATCAAGTCCAACTGAATCCCTGCCATTTGCCGGACTGATAAATCATGCGCGGTAGCCTGCACGACCATATTTTGCACCGCCAGTCCCGCGTCATACAACGCCGTCCGCAGCGGGGATCCATCCACAGAGAAAGTTGTATAGACAAAGACCAGCATCAATACTGGCGCATTTCCCGCCCAACGTTGATTGCTTTCCGTCAGGCAGTCGAGAATCTGCGCGTATGCGGCTTCATCCTCTTTGGTCGCAATCATGAAACGCCAAGGCTGCTCGTTAAAGGCGGAAGCCGACCACCGCGCCGCTTCTAATAAACTTCGCAAAACCGCTTTCGGCACAGGGTTATCCGCGAAAGCACGGGAACTCCAACGCCGTTCCAAGAGGGGATGAATGGGCGTGTCGGTGATGGCGGGTTTTTCCATAGTGGGGGTTATGTCTCCGCGAAAAAAATTGGGATAAGCGCGGAAAGTGTAGTGGATGAAACTCATGACGGTCAATAGTCATTGTCATGGGTGCATAGGGCAGGGTTTAAATCCTTAACACTTCCTAGAATAGATATAGTATAAACTTGCATCAATAAAAAAAGTAAATATTCAGGCGAAATCCATGCTTGCACAACTCGCTTACACCCACTCATGCATTTATCAGCCGCGTGAAAACGGCATCCATCATTTTGTCTTTACTGTTCCTTCGCATCAAGCGGTGGATACTTGGTTTGAATATCTGGATATGCTGTATGATATTACGCCCATAGACAGCCGGGTTTTGTTTTTGATCGATCTACGCCAGTCGGGTGTGCTACCCATGACGTATGTTTTACAACGCGGCAAGCGCTGGCTTAAGATAAATCCCTCTCGCCACGACAAACGTTTCGCTATCTTATACAATGCGGATTTTCCGCTGAATTTGGCTCAGACTTTTTTCCGACTGACGGGGATTTCCGAAGGCCAGATGATCCGATTCTACTCGGCGGAACGCTGTGAAGAAGCCACTCGCTGGCTGCTGCAAGGCGACTAATTGGATAACTGTTCAGTCTTTACTTCCCGCCATCAATCGCCAGAACCTGCCCAGTAATCCAGCTTGCATCATTTGACGCAAAAAACAACGCGCCAGTGGCAATATCGTCTGATGTACCCAGCCGCCGCATGGCAATGTTTTCGATTAATCGCTGCTGCCCCTCTTCACCATAAGCCTGCCATTGGCGCTCTGTGTTGGGGTTAGCACGGACAAAACCGGGCGCGATGCTGTTCACCGTAATGCCGTACTGCCCCAACTCATGGGCAAGCTGGCGCGTGAGATGGATTAAGCCAGCTTTGGCGGTGGCATAAGCCTGAATCCCTGTCAGGCTGATAGTTAAGCCCGCGCCGCTGCTGATGTTGATGATGCGCCCATAACGCGCCTGCTTCATCCCCGGTACGACAGCCTGTGCGAACCAAAACGCCCCCGTGAGATTTACCCCTAAAATGCTATGCCATTCTTCCGGCGTAACCTCTTCCATCGGTTTGCCCGTCTGACCTAATACGCCGCCAGCATTATTCACCAGAATATCGACCTGCCCAATCTGCGCCACAAACGCCATAATCGCATCACGATCACGACTATCGACGACACTGACCTCGCAGCGTCCGCCTTGTTCGCGGCTGAGACGCTGCGTTTCCGCCAATTCATCCGCCAGAACATCGCAGCCCCATACCGTCGCGCCCCCCTGCGCGAAGGCTATGCACATCGCCCGTCCAAAACCATGCGCCGCCCCTGTCACGATCACCGTCTTACCAAGAAATTCAATCAGCATCATTGCTCCATCTTGGATATTTCAGTTGAAATTCGTAAATTCTCGTATATAGGAATTGCATTTCATAAACATTTTCGATAATAATATGCTGAAGGAATTATATGTTTCTTCTAACTTTGTGAAAACCCTATCGCCCGATCTATTCATAGGTGATTACCGATGAACCGCATCAAATCTATTCATAAGCTGGCAATGATCGTTGTGTTGGCCTGCTTTGTGCTTTCCGCGACATTTTTTGCTCAAGCGGCGCTGGACGACTTCACGACGATTACGTGGTCAACCGTCGCCTCGCAATCTTATGGTACGTTAGAAGCACAAGGGACAGTCTTGAACGGTCAATTCTATTTTTTTGGCGGTTATGATTCAACCAAACGGCCTTCGTGGGTACCAGCCCGCCGCGCTTATGTCTATAATCCCGTAAGCAATAGCTGGTCGGGATTACGAGAAATGCCCAAAGGCGTAACCCATTCCGGCGTCGCAACAGACGGTCAATACATCTATTATGCGGGTGGCTACGTAGAAAATAGCAATCGCACCGGGCAAATCTTCGCTACAACCGAAGTGTGGCGTTATGACCCTGTGACGAATACATATCAGGCCATGCCTGCTTTGCCTGCGGGGCGTGCTTCTGGGGCATTGCAATATACTAACGGCGAACTCCACTTCATCAGCGGCACAAATCTTTCCCGTCAGGATGTGGGCGATCATTGGATGTTGAATCTGGCGAATGGTGCGACCTCGTGGGTTGTCAAAACCTCCCTGCCCAATCCGCGCAATCATGCTGGCAGCGCCGTCGTGAACGGATTAATTTATTATCTAGGCGGGAGTTTAGGGCAAGACCCAAACCCGATCACGCAAAACCAGTTACATGCTTATAACGCACAGACGAATAGTTGGACACAATTAGCAAACTTGCCGGCTGGACGCAATCACATTTCGGCGGGAATAGTGGTGGTTGGCAACCGCTTTATCATGGTTGGGGGCGATGCCAGCTTTAACAACTCTCAGCAAACCGTCTACGCTTATGCCCCCGCAACCAATACTTGGTCGCAGCTTACCAATTTCCCGGTCAGACGGCATTCAGGCGTTGCAGGAGTCATCGACAATGTGATTTATTACACGACAGGTGGTTGGTCGGCGGCGACTTATAAAGGCATTATTTCAGATAATACCCCCCCAAGCGCAAGCAGCACCCCTACCCCTACAGCAACTGTAACCTTACAAACTGTGACCAGCCTCACTTTGATTAATGCCGACACGGATCAGGACATCGCTAACTTAACGGAAGGCTACGTGATCGATTTCGCCGCAATCGGCACACAAAATTTGAGCATTCGCGCCAACACATCCCCGGCGACAGTCGGCAGTGTGCGCTTTCAGCTTGATGCCAATGCCAATTTCCGCACCGAAAATCAAGCGCCTTACGCCATCGCTGGCGATAGCAACCAGACTAATTATGGCGCATGGATTCCTTCACTCGGCGCACATACGATTGGTGCGACACCGTATACTTTGTCGAACGGTGGCGGCACTGTTGGAACCGCACTAACGTTCAATATAATGGTTGTCAATAATACCGAGCCGGGTTTACCTTCTCATACACCCACCAGCACCTCGTCACCGACATCAACTTCTACGGCGACTACAACATCAACACCCACCAACACTTCGACCCCAACAGCCACGTCTACGCCGACTTCTACACCTACCGCTACATCAACGCCGCCCCCAACGTTCACGCCTATTCCAGGCGCGACTGAAGAAGTGATTTATCGCATCAACAGCGGCGGCGGACTGCTGACGACAAGCGGTATAACGTGGAGTGCCGACCAAAATTTTGTCGGCGGCAAAACCAATAATTTGCCCAACAACATCACCGGCACGACAGACGATGCGCTCTATACTACCGAGCGCAGTTCTACCGCCAACACCGCCGGATTTAGCTATGCGCTGCCCGTCGCGGCGGGAACGTATACCGTTAAGCTGTATTTTTCGGAATTATGGTTCGTGGGCGGCAGTGGACGCGGTACGCCCGGCATCGGCAAACGTATTTTTGATGTGAACATCGAAGGCGTAACGGTGCTGGATAATTATGACGTTACGGCGGATGTCGGTATCCTCACCGCGACGATTAAAACCTTTAGCATCACCGTGAGCGACGGGACGCTGAATATCGACTTCCCGCCTGCCAGCGCAGACCGTCCTACCATCGGTGCGATTGAGGTGCTGCGTCCTGCCACCAGCGGCGCACCGGCTGGCTTCCCCGCGCCCGTGAATCCGCCTGCGATTCAGGGTATTGCCCCGTCGATTACGCCAACATGGACTCTCGTTCCAACGGGTATATTCACAGAAACATCAACATCCACACCGACGGAAACAGCGACTTCAACGGCAACGTCTACCTCTACATCCACACCGACGGAAACACCGCTGCCAACAGCGACTCAACCGCCTGCTGAAGTCACGGAGGCAGCACCGTCGTCACCGTAAAGGCAAACGTCTCTGTTTGATTATCGCGCTCGACGCTGAGGCCAATCTGCCACACGCCGGGCGCGTTCAAATTTCCAACCATCGCCTGATAAACCCCATCACCCTGACCTTCCAGGGTGATTTCGCTTTCCGCGCCGCTATCCGGTACAGAAAAGGACAATCGGACTTGAACGTCATCCAAACGCAGCCCGCTGGTCGCATCAATGACGCTGACGTAAAAGGTGTTGTCGCCGATATAGTTTGGATCGATGAGTAGATCAACCACTAAAGTGGCGGATTGTCTTGACTCATAAAATTGAGCGGTAGGCGCGTCCGAGAGTAGGGTGGTGGGCTGTGCTTGCTGAACAGCGAACCGCGTCACCCCCGCAGCAATGAGGATAACCGCCGCGTACCGCACAAACACTTTCAGCAAACGCGGATTCGTGCGCCGCGACGGAATCACCGTCAGCATCCCGCCAAGGAGCGCGCCGATCAATAAGGCCAGCGCTAATTGGAACAGCCATTCCGTCGCAACAACGAGCAGGGTATCTTGCGGCGAGGGTGTGTGGCTGTAAAGCTGCGCCGTTAATGAAAAAATCGCGCCGGGGAACAAGGCAGTCGCCCAACTACCACGTATGATCGCTGCGCCGAATAATCCCCAAAGCAGCAAACTCACAAACCACATCATGCCAAATGTCGTACCTGCGAGGGCGCGGAGGTTGGCATCGAACAAAACGTCGATGATGGGAACGCCCGTGAGGACGGATTTTACATACAGCGCCAAAACGCTCGCTACTCCCAGCACAAACCAACCAGCAAATGCCATTTGCGTCAGGCGATCTTCTAAAGCCGCCTCACCGACTGCCCGGCTCCAAACGGCGGTACGGAAGGCTAATCCGCCGATAGAAAGCGCCAGTCCGACCAGAATTATGCCGTTGAGCGCGACTGTTTCCGGCGCAAGGCTTTGATCTGAGCCGTGAGCTTGGGCAGGCGCGGCGATGACCAGTAAAATGAGCTCCGTTAATGCGACGACCCATAATTTTTTGTGAAAATGGAGTTTTTTAGGGATTGTCATATTGAGGAGATGTTAGCGTAATCTTCGACAATGCGCCAATGCGCCGGATTTCTTCTGCCGTAATATCAACCCGGTCTGATTTAGAATAAATTGTAACAGGACTTTCGCTTACCTCACCCCCCGGCCCCCTCTCCAATACTTGGAGAGGGGGAGAAAAACGCATCTTGAAGTCCCCTCTCCATGCAATGGGGAGGGGATTTAGGGGTGGGGTA
>DAOTTO010000301.1:0-41266 GCA_034437895.1 Anaerolineae bacterium
GCGGATTCGGTAATCTCATGAAAGACGACCCGTTTGATGCGGCTGGCATCCATTTCCGTCGCCGCGATCAAATGCCAAGCAATGGCCTCGCCCTCACGGTCAGGATCAGTCGCCAGAAAAATCTCATCAGCGGATTCAACTGCCAACTTGAGTTCTTTGATCGTGTCCTTTTTTTCATTCGGGACGCGGTATTTAGGCTCAAAGTCATTTTCGACATCTACCGAAAGCTGGGTAACGAGTAGATCGCGCACATGCCCCTTAGAAGCTGTAACGGTGTAACCGCTGCCGAGGAAACGTCCTACAGTACGGGCTTTAGCTGGCGATTCCACGATAACGAGCTTGCCGACCCGTTTTTTGCGGGCTGTTGGCTTGCTAGTAGGGGAAGAAGCCGCTTTTTTCTTTGCGACGGCCTTGCCTTTTTTGGCCGTCGTTTTCTTTGCAGCGGCTTTTTTGGCGGTTGGTTTGGGCTTCGCCACAACTTCGGGTTTTATCATCCCTTCGTGTGCGGCTGTGCTGCCCATGCGGAACAAGGTCGTCCCACAGACCGGGCATGTGCCGCGTGTCGCTGGCGTTCCAGAATTTGTAAAAACGGGTGTTGGGTTCACAATATCCCGTTTGGTTTTGCATTTTACGCAATAAGCCTGCGTAGGTTCACTCATTCGTTGTCCTATTATGTCTTAATGACATCTAAAGATAATCTGTTTTCTCTAATAAGTTCAAGTGTTTTACAACTTCGCGGACATCCTGCGAGCGTTCTTTATGGCAGATCAAGAGCGCGTCGGGGGTATCCACAATGATTAAATCTTCGATCCCAATGGTGACGACCAGCCGATCACTATAGACGAGGGTGTTCTTCGTATCAAGGATAACACGATCTGGAGACTGGCCTTTAAAGGCGTTGCCATCCTCATCCTGATTTAACACATCAAAGAGGGAAGCCCAACTGCCGACATCGCTCCAGCCGAGATCAATTGGGATCACGGCCATCTGCTGTGCGCCTTCCATGATGGCAAAGTCAATCGAAATTTTGGGGAACTGCTCCCAGAGTTCTTCCAGCATCTTATCAAACTTCGGTGTGTCTCCCAAAGGTTGCAGCCTTTGAAGCAATTTGGACATCACAGGCTGCTGACGTTCAAATTCTTGCATGGCACGGGTGGCCTTCCAGATGAACATGCCAGAATTCCAACTGTATTCCCCCGACACCAAAAATTCACTGGCTTTAATCATACTGGGTTTTTCGGTAAAGCCACGCGATTCATAACAAGTAAAGCCATTTACTTTCGTCAGTTTTTTCCCCTGCCGGATGTACCCAAAGCCGGTGGATGGGAAAGAGGGCGAAATGCCTAGCGTGACGATATAGCCATCTTGGGCGATTTGATAGGCCGCTTCTAACACCTCACGGAAGGTGTCTTTTTTGGCGATGTAATGATCGACACTCAAAATTGCTACTGTCGCGTTGGGGTCATGTTGATGAATGACACTCATCGCCAGTCCTGCCGCCGGGCCGCTGTTGCGCCCTGTAGGTTCGATGATGAAATTTTGTGATGGGATTTCCGGCACTTCTGCCCGCATCTCTTCCGCATATAGTGGACCCGTCACCACATAAATCTGTTCTGGCAGAAAGAGGGGAGCAAGGCGATCCACCGTCATTTTAAACATCGAATGGTCATCAATCAAAGGCAGAAGCTGTTTGGGCTTATCTTTGCGGCTCATAGGCCAAAGCCGAGTCCCACCGCCTCCTGCCATAATTAATGCGTAATAACCGTCCACTGCGCTACCTTTATGAATTCAATATTCTTCAATGTCCGAAAGTCAGGCTATATTGCATGTGACCTACCATTTGTGCAAGCCCCTTTAGTTCCAAGATGGTAAGCGTGCTGCTCAGTTCGGAAATCGGTAAGCCAGATAAACGGGCCAGATCGTCGATATGCACAGGGTCGGCATTGAGGACTTGTAATATGGCCGCTTCGGTTGCATTCGCTGGGATAATTTGTTCGGTTTTTTCGCGTGTTTGGGTATTGGTATAGGCCACGCTGAGTTCATTTAAAATATCCTCGGCCTGCATCACGAGCTTGGCCCCATCTTGAATGAGGCGATTAGCCCCTCGGCTCATTGGGTTGAGGATATTCCCCGGCACCGCAAAAACTTCGCGACCTTGTTCTGCGGCTAATTCTGCCGTAATCAGCGCACCGCTGCCTTCCGGCGCTTCGATGACCAATACCCCTAGCGCCATTCCGCTGACGATGCGGTTGCGACGGGGGAAATTGGTCGGAATCGGTTGAGTCCCTATAGGAAATTCACTCACCAACGCTCCATTAGCGATAATCTTTTGAGCTAGGTCGCGGTTTTCTCGTGGATAGACCACATCCACACCACATCCTAAAATCGCAATGGTGCGTCCACCGCCAGCCAGAGCGCCTAAATGTGCTGCGCTGTCGATGCCTTGTGCCATTCCGCTGATGATAGTAATTCCGTGCTGCGCCAAGCGTTTACATAAATCATGCGCCACATCGCGCCCATATTGGGTGGCTTTGCGCGTTCCGACTACACTTAAGGCAAGATCATCGGTTGGGGTCAGTGCGCCGCGAATATAAAGAACCGCTGGCGCATCATCAATGGCTTTAAGGGTATTGGGATAATCTTCGTCATTGAGCGTTAACAGCCATGCACCCGCTTTTTCGATTTTCGCCATTTCTGCATCAAGGCTGATTTTTGCCCGTGTAGTTAGGAGAATAGCCATCACTGATTCTTCTAAGCCAGAATGACGCAAATCCACCTCATGCGCTGCCCAAGCAGTCTGTAAATCACCGAAGTAATTTAACAGGCGCAGAAGTCGTTTTAAGCCGATACCGGGTATCAGGCTAAAACCAAGCCAATAGAATTGATCGTTTAGGTGAGGCAAAATTGTGACCGTAAGAAACCCCTCAATGAATACAGCATAGCAAGCTAAACATTTGCTTGTCAAGCATTAATTCTTGATTAAGGGTTAAGCGAAGCTCATCAGGGGATTTTGGCGTTAGGTTGGAAGCAGACCTTCGGGCAGTTTTACGATGACAAAACCTTCGTCAATGTTGGTTTCGAGAAGTGTATGTGGGGTAATCGGGATGAGTACCTCGCCGTAAGTTGGGCTATCGACGATATAAACATCATTCGCGCCTGTTTCCAGCACATCGCTAATTTTGCCCAACACATCGCCAGCGTCCGTACGGACTTCGATACCAATCAATTGATACAAATACACCTCGTCGTCCTCTAGGGGGACGGCGTGTTCGATGCCGACCATGATGAAGAGATCACGCAAGAGTTCCGCCTGATTGCGATCATCCACACCTTTTAGCTTAAGCAAGCCATATTCGTGGTGCATCCGCAGATGCTCGACAGCATAGGCGGTCTTGTTTGAATCTTCGGGGTTAGCCCCAACAAACACTTGTTCAAGCGTCGCAATGCGTTCTGGATAATCTGTTAAGACGCGCATCCGCAGTTCACCGCGTATGCCGTGTGGACGCAGCACCTCACCCAGCAGAAGATACGCTGGGCTGGCAAGGTCAGGTGATTTATCTTTACGACCCGGCATAGTCAGTCGATCTCAAGCGTGATGCGCGTGTCTTTTTGGGTGGCGACCACGCGCAGCAGCGAGCGAATCGCGTTGGCGACTCGTCCACTTTTGCCGATGACGCGCCCCATATCGCCCCGCGCAACATGCAGTTCGAGGATGGTCGAAGACCCCACCTTTTTGGCGTTGACTTCGACCTGAGACGGGTCGTTGACCAGATTTTTTGCGATGTATTCGACCAGTTCTTTTTCCATAGGGATGACTTGTTTTATTCTTCTTTAAGCGCGGCGGCGGCGGCGATTGCCTTGCGCCCTTGACCAGCCGCCGGAGCAGGATAGCTCGTGCGCGGGCTGACGGGTGTGGCATTGGCCTTAGCAACTTCGGCTTCTGCGATAAGCGATTCCAGTGATTCGCCCTTCATCATGCGTTCATAACGCGCCCAAGTCCCTGTACGTTTCAGCAGACCTTTGACGGCATCACTAGGCTGACCGCCGACGCTCAACCAATAGAGTACACGTCCTTCTTCCACGACATCAGTGCCAGGCCGGGTGCGAGGATTGTGATACCCGATAATTTCAAGAAAACCGCCATCACGCGAATTGCGTTGGTCGGTCACAACAATACGATAGGTAGGTTGTCTTTTCAGACCCATACGACGAAAACGGATACGAAGCATTTGAACTCCTAGTGCAAATTAGCGATTAATAGGGAAGGTTTTAAACCCACTCCTACAGAAAAAACGTTTTTTTAAATCACGGCTTGAAAAATGTTTATCTTCCCATACCGGAAAGTCCGGGAATATTAGGCATACGCCCTTTGCGTAACTGGCTCATCAACGTTTGCATCTGCTGGAACTGCTTGAGTACATCGTTGACATCACGCACTTGAACGCCGCTTCCTGCGGCGATACGTCGTTTGCGGCTGGCGTTGAGCTTCTTTGGATTGTTACGCTCGTCAACCGTCATCGAATTGATGATGGCTTCCACCCGCTTGAGACGATTTTCAACTTCATCTTGGTCGATCTCGTTCTTCATCTGCATACGGCTCATGCCGGGGATCATGCCCATAATTTGGCTGATCGGCCCCATTTTGCGAATCTTCTGCAACTGCTCCAGAAAGTCTTGTAGCGTAAACTGATTTTGCATCAGTTTTTTCTGGAGGCGCATCGCTTCCGCTTCGTCGTAGGCTTCTTCTGCCTTTTCGATGAGCGACATCACATCGCCCATGCCCAAAATGCGATCTACCAAGCGATCAGGGTGGAAAACTTCGAAGCCATCCAGCTTTTCGCTCGTGCCGAGGAATTTAATCGGGACGTTAGTAACAGCCCGCATCGAGATCGCTGCACCACCACGCGCATCACCATCAATCTTGGTGAGGATTAAACCCGTCACGCCCACGCGGTTATTAAACCCTTGCGCGATGTTCACGGCTTCCTGCCCGGTCATGGCATCTGCGACGAGCAAAATTTCTGCTGGGTTCGTCCGCTTTTTAATTTCCTCAAGCTCTGCCATCAACGTTTCGTCAATTTGTAGACGACCCGCCGTATCGACGATGACAACGGCAGCACCCGCATCTTTAGCAGCTTTTAACCCACGTGTGACGATATCAGGCGGTTTGGCGCTGGTGCCTTCCTCGTAATACGGGATATTGGTTTGCTTCGCTAGCGTGACCAACTGATCCACAGCCGCCGGACGATAGGTATCCGCCGCAATCAAAAACGGTTGGCGACCATCACGCCGCAGTTGAATAGCAAGTTTGGCGGCAGTGGTCGTTTTACCCGAACCTTGCAACCCCACCAACATAATGACATGCGGTTTTTGGCTGCCCGTAAAGTTCAGCCGACCCGGTTCGCCAAGCGTTTCGATCAATTCATCATGAACGATCTTGACGACCTGCTGACCCGGACGCAGGCTTTTTGTGACCTCTGCGCCGATAGCCCGTTCTTTAACGCGGTTGACGAAATCTTTGACGACGGGCAGCGCGACATCAGCTTCAAGCAGCGCCATACGCACCTCGCGCATAACGGTGTTGACATCAGCTTCTGTCAGTTTCCCGCTGCGACCGAGGCGATCAAAGACATCTTGTAGACGTTGGCTTAAACTTTCAAACATCAGCACTTTTGACCTGTAAGATAGCCAGAAAATTGTAGATGAGGTCAGCGCTTACGTCAAGCCTGCGCCAACCTTCTCTTGACACCAATAAACTCAGGTGTATCATAGGCTAAACGATACTTTGTATCACTTTCACTCCTTTTAGAGCTTGTCCAGGTGAATCAATTTTATGGCTTTAGCGGTTGAATATGAGTCTGTCCAGCATTCGGCGGAGGCTCTTGCGCTTTCAGTGGTCGATTTATCGGCAGGCTATGCCGGTCAAGGAAAAGCTATTGAAGGCGTAAATTTTGAAGTTTTATCGGGCGAGCGTGTCGCCGTGATTGGTCCTAATGGCGCGGGGAAAAGCACGCTGTTTAAGGCTATCGTCGGGCTGATTCCGTTTTCCAGTGGCAGCATTTCGATACACGGCAAAGACTGCCGCAGCAGCCATAATCTCGTGGGGTATGTGCCACAGCAGGAAGAAATTGATTGGTCTTTTCCGGCGAATGTCTATGATGTCGTCATGATGGGGCGGACGCGCCAAATCGGTTGGCTGCGCTGGCCTCGTCGGTTAGATCATGAAATCGTCCATTCTGTGCTGGAACAGGTCGGGCTGGCAAATTTTGCCAATCGCCAAATTGGGCAGTTGAGCGGTGGGCAAAAACGCCGTGTGTTTATTGCGCGGGCGCTGGCACAAGAAACGGATGTCCTACTGCTTGATGAGCCATTTAGTGGAGTCGATGTGGCGGCAGAACACGAAATTATGGAAACCCTCGACCAACTCAAACAGGCAAAAATCACGATTTTGCTGGCGACGCATGATCTGAATATGGCGGCAACGCGCTTTGATAAATTGATGCTGCTGCGTCAGCATGTGGTCGCGTATGGGCTGCCGAGTGAAGTTTTCTTGCCGGAGGTGCTGCAAGAGGCTTATGGCGGGCGTATCGGTGTTTTCCAGCAGGCAGGGCAGACGATTATCATCTCTGACGAACACGGTTGTCCGTGAAAGAAAGCATTTGAGATGACTATCTATAATTTATTGCAAGAACCTTTGACTCATGCCTTTATGCAGCGGGCGATGCTGGCTGCCATTATGGTGGGGGCAATCAGCGGCGCATTAGGCTGCTTTGTGGTGATTCGCGGGATGTCGTTTCTGGGCGATGGTCTTTCTCATGCCATTTTACCGGGGGTAGTCGTCGCTTATATCACGGGCGGGACGTTATTCATTGGTGGCTTAGCTGCGGGTATTGGTACCGCTTTAGTCATTGGCTGGCTGACGCGGGACAATCGCCTCAAAGAGGATACCGCGATAGGAATCGTGTTTGTGTCGATGTTCGCGCTGGGGATTGCCCTCATTAGTGCTAATCCACAAGCCTACAGCCGTGACCTCGTGCATATCCTTTTCGGCGATATTCTGGGCATAAAATCGAGCGATCTGCAAATTATGTTTTTGTGCGGGGTGGTCGTTTGTGGGACGATTATCTTGCTCTACAAAGAACTCGCCGTGATTAGCTTTGATCTTGGTCTGGCGCGTACCCTTAAACTGCCGACAGAGGGGCTGCGCCTGCTGCTGCTGGTCTTGATCGCTGTGACGATTGTCGCCAGCTTGCAAATCGTCGGCGTGACGTTGATGCTGTCAATGTTGATTACACCAGCGGCAACCGCCCGTATCATGACGATCCGGCTGCATCACATGATCTTTACTTCAGTCATCATGGGTGTTTTGTGTGGTATGGCGGGGATTTATATCTCTTATCATCTCGATATCGCTACGGGGCCGTCGATTGTATTGACGATGACGGCTGTTTTTACGCTGGTGTTTAGTGCATCGCGGATTCGCGGACGGCTGCTGCGTCGCGTTTAAACTCCTAAAGCGGCTGTCATGCGCGGTACGAGTCCGGCTAAATCGACTAATCCTTGTGCGAATTGGGTTTTCTCTGCGCCGATAATCACCGTCGGGACATCATTTTCGGTATGTTTGCGGCTGCCGATTTCTTCCATATTGCCATGATCGCTGGTGATGAGTGTCAAGCCCTCGTCATCGTCCCATGTATCCAGAACGCCCTGCATCACGCCATCAAAAATTTCCAACAGGCGTACCCCTTCCGCCAGTGTGCCACGATGACCAACGACATCGGTTAACCAATGAGACATCATAGCGAAATCATATTGGCGGGAAATTGCAACCAAACGTTTTCCGGCCTCGTAAGGCGTGAGCAGGGGGGTATCTGTATACCCAAGCTGTGAGTGCCAGCCTTCACCCGTCCAGTCGCCGCTCAGTGCGCGTCCGGTGCGTAAATCATGTTCATCCATATAGGGGACACCTGCGCTGTGAGCAGCCCATTGATAACTGGAGGGAAGATTTTTGCCGCTGTTGATCCCTTGATGCCAGGGCGGGGGATAGGCTTCCAATAAAGCGGCAGTTTTCCCTTTCTGGACGACCTGCTTAAAGAAATTGTCTTCATTGAGCAGGTCACGAATCGGGGCATTCGGCTTGGGGCCATAATGTTCACCGATAAGCTGCGGAATATTTTTTCCGGTAAGGATGGCGGCTTGTCCGCTGCCACTTTGGGGACGACCTGCCATGCCCATACGCGGATCAGTCGGGACGAAGACGGCACGAGGACTGGTTTGAATTCCAGTTGAACGCAGCCAACGATTGCCATTGGCAAGGGCGTTAAGTGTGGGTAGGTCTGCCGCCGCGAATGGATTGATCTCGGAATTGTCGTCGCCTAATCCAATCCCATCGATAAAAATCAATAAGATGTGCATTTAGCGCAGATAGTCGAGAATAAAGGAATTGGTACGTTTTTCCCGACCAATCGTGGTTTGCCCACCGTGACCAGAAAGCACCGTCACTTCATCGCCCAAAGGTAGTAGTTTTTCGGTAATCGAGCGCATCAAAAGATCATAATCGCCGCCGGGGAGATCAGTCCGCCCGATGCTGCCCGCGAAAAGTGCGTCACCACTGAACAAAATGCCTTGATCGCGCATAAAAAAGGCGATGTGTCCGGGTGCATGACCGGGGGTGAAAAGTGTTTCCAGCTTAATACTACCGAGTTCAATTGTTTCGGGTGCATCGGTAAAATAGCGATCGGGTACAGCCGCTTTTGGGAATGCTTGATTGGTAAAACGCAGCCCCGTTTGCGGTAGATTATCGAGCATGAATTGGTCGTTTTTGTGGATGTAAAATGGTGCACCAGTCAATTCTTTGAGCGCTCTGCTGGCAAGCACATGATCGAAATGACCGTGTGTGGCGAGAATCAGCTTGATCGTCCATAAAGCTTCCTGCGCGGTTTTGACCAACAGCGGCGCATTGTCCACTGGATCAATCACTATGGCTTCTTTAGTGGATGTATCCCCTACGATATAAGCGTTGGTCGCGGCGATACCCAGCGTAAGGACACGAATTTCAATCGGGTTCGATGGCACATCATTCGTCATATTTGAACTGCCTTTCTCCGACGCAGGTACATCGTCAGCATTAATTTTAGCTCATCCATCTTTAATAGCATCGCCGTACCAAAGAAGACGATGATGCCAATACCCGTTTCGACCAAAATTTGAGCAATTGTAAACAACAGCCGTCCATTGTTCAGGCCGATTATATCCCACAAAAAGTTCGTGCCGACAATAGCGAGTCCCATCGCAAGGCTGGCAATCACTGTTTTGACCACCGTTGCCGTCAATGCGCTCTCGTTAATGCCGTGCCAGCGGCGGCGCAGCAGCCACAACAAAACGCCAATCTCAAACGTCACGCCAATCGTATTGGCGAGGGCTAATCCTGCCACGTTAATCGGGTTAGCGACCATCGCTGGATAACCCAATGATATAGAAAAACGGTTGAGCAGGGCATAAGTCTCTACTTGCCCGACTCCACTTAACACATACGCCAGCCCAATGTTTAATGCCGAGCCGCCGAGCCTTACCAACAGCGGCGTAATCGTGTCTTTATCCGCGTAAAAACTAGGCGCAGCGACTTCTAAGACGGCATGGGCGATAATCCCCAGCGCATAGGCTTGCAGCGCCGCATAAACCAGTGCCGATGCGGAACTATCAAACGCGCCACCTTCCAGCAAGCGGATCAGCAATCGCCCGACAAGAATAAGGCCAATCACCGACGGAATTGTCCCGATGAAGATGAAGCGTAGTGCGCCGGACATGGCATCGCGCTTGCCTTTTTCATCGTTTACAGCGCTTAAGGCGGAGAGCGTGGGGAAAATGACCGTTGCCATCGCGGTACCGATCAATGTTTCGGGGATTTGCATCAGCCGCCAACCCCAATCTAAGCCGCTGACCGCGCCCGTACCCAGCCATGAGGCAATATTGCCCATTACCGTAAAATTCAGCCCAAACAGCCCAATCGCGGCGATATTCGGCAGCATCAAACGAGCCACTCGCCACAAGGTCGGATCATTCCAGCCGAGTTGAGGCCACCAGCGGGCTTTGACCTGTAAAAGGCCGGGAAGCTGAATAGCAAGATGTAAGGCGGCACCGATCACCGCGCCGTAAACAATGCCGTAAATGCCAAAGGGTTTGAGCAAAACCACCGCGCCAAACAAAATGCCGACATCATACATAATCGGCGCGAGGGCAGGCAGTAAAAAGCGATTGTGGCTTTGCAGGATGCCCATCAAAATGCCGCTTACGGAAAAGATCACTGTGCCGACCAATAAAATTCGCATAAGGCGAACCGTAAGTGCCTGCTGTTCTATGCTAAAACCAGATGCGATAAACGTCCGCACCAACCAAGGCGCATTAATGGCGGCGAGGATGCTGAGGACGAGGGTCAGTGTAAAAATCGTGTTGATAACCTTGCTGGCGATCCGCCAAGCGCCCTCACGATCATCTTGTGCCAGATAGCCGCTGAACACAGGGATAAACGCATTGGCTAATGCGCCGCCCGCGATCAGGTTGAAAATCTGCTCCGGGATGCGGTTAGCTGAGACATACGCATCCCATTCCATGCCTACGCCAAAGGTACGCCCGATGATGAACGTCTGTCCCAAACTGATAATGCGTGCCACTGTAAAAGCGACGACGACGATGATGGTCGATTGGATGACCTGTCGTGTGCGCTTTTCAACGCTGTTCACTTCAACAGAGGATGCGTCTACTTCGATAGCCATGTCTCTATTAGTCCTTCATTAAGGTTGGTTTTGTTGGGACACAGCATATCCCTGAAAGATCATCGTGATTTAAGTCAGCGCGTCCAACGCTTGTTGCGCCGCAACATAATATCGGTTCATCGACAGGGCATTGCGATAGGCGTTAATTGCATCTTGTGTGCGCCCTTGCGCTTGAAAAACCTGCCCCTGCCAAAAATAGGTTTCTTCGACATATTGACCGTTGTTCGTTAAATTATTCTGTACCAGACTGAGTACATCATCATAGCGTCCAATATTGAAATAGGCTTCAAATGGGCCGAATTGATACCACAACATGCGCCAGGGTAATTCATATTGACGTGCAAGATCAAAAGCGGTGGCGGCTTCTTGATAACGGGCGAGTTGGTTGAGGGCGGTTCCCATGTTAAACCAAACGAATGGATTAGTCGGGTCGGCGAGGGCTTCAGCTTGGGCGACCTCTAACGCATGGACGGCGGCTCCACCGGGGTGGGCCAAATCGCCGAGAATGTCCATTACAAGCTGCTCACGGGCAGGCTCATAAACCACAATGAATGTGCGATTAAAGGCTTGCCACTGCGCGTCCAAAGCGTCATAACTCTCGGTGATGCCTTCGCCGCCGACCCCTGCACCGAGGAAGGTATCGTAGATAGAGAAACTGTTTGACGAGTCGTTGTAGCCCACAAGGGTGCGATAATGACCCAGCCACTCGTAGCCCTCAAAAAGATTACCACCCACTTCGATAATCACCGGGAAGCCATTCGCAAGCAGATCACGTAACAGATCGAGATCGCCGCCAATACGTGTTACGGCTTTCACTAATGTCTCATCATTGACGAAAGCCGCCAATTCAGATGGTGAAACATTTTTATCTTCCAGATTAGGGCGCAGAAATTGTGCGGCATAATCCTGATCTTCTTGCCAGGAATAATAACTAAGCGCCATTGTAATATTGGCAGGGCCGCAGTTGTTCCACTTCTGGCGATCCCAGACAAAACCCGTCAGATTTTCGGCGATGGGGCGGGTAGAAACCGTTTGTGCCTCAGCTTGTGCGGCGGCTGCCTCTTGCAATGTTGGTTGCACCTCGACTATCGGTGTAGCTGTTGGGGCAAGGGTCGCCGTTGGAAGCAATGTTTGTGTAGGTACTGGCGTTGACGACGGGACAATCGCTACGGCGGCGGCAACTGCCTCTTGCGTGGCCTCTGAGGTCGCCGTCGCGCTGCCTTGTGAGGTCGCTTCGGGTGTTGTTTCCGTGTTGATTTGCGGCACACTCAAATTTAAGTTGAGGAGATTTTGTTCCGCATTGGGATCAATGGCTTCGGCTGTCGGAATGGCTGCGCCGCCCGGCATAAAGGCTTCCATAAAGGGGAAGGTTTCCATCACTCTCCATTGATAACGCGGCGGCAGCACTTCGCGGAAGGCATAAACCCCGCCGATTGCACCGACAATCCCAAGTAGAAAAATTCCGATGACCCCCCATAGCAAAAAGCGGGGTGGGGCAGGAATACCATTATCAGGGGACGGATAACCGACGATTCGATTCGGTTGGGTATCTTCTAAATTAGTCATTTCTCTTCACTCTTTAACATTACAACAGAGAGTAGTATATCCCATCATGGCGTGATGTTAAGGTCAAACTGATCGCCATGTATCTTATATATAGCAGATTTAGGCTGCCTCTGCCTGACGCTTAACCGACGATTAGGCTGTTATCGGCTGTCCGTGCCTGTTAAAATGCGCTTTGTGGAAGGAAAGGTTTTGCACTATGCGGAAATATCGGAATCAAATTTTGCTGGGGCTTGGCCTCGCATTTTTTATTTACATTATTCTCATTTTGTTCATCGATAACAGTGGACAAATGAGCGGTGGAGTGAGTGAGCAGTTACAAGTTTTTCCCTTATGGCTGCTGGTGCCACTCGCGGGAATGCAAATCATCGCTGGCGTGTTTCGGTTTTGCACTTGGCAATATTACCTTGGCGTGATCGGCGCACGCGATAAAATCAGCATTATGGACAGCGCAATTATTTTTGTCACGGGCTTTACATTTGTTGTGAGTCCGGGCAAGGCGGCGGAACTGCTTAAAACTGTTTTGCTGAAGTTTAAAACAGGCGTGCCGATTCCGCGCAGCGCCCCGATTGTACTGGCAGAAAGAATAGTGGATGGATTAGCCGTAATCGTCATTATGACGTTTACGCTCGTTATCGCGCCCGATCAATTGCAACTCGGCAGTTACAAAACAATCAGCCAGCTCATTATTTTTACGTCAGCCATTTTCATGGTTGGTGGCCTCATCGTCGTTCAGATTAAGCCGCTGGCGTATTTTGTCCTTAACAATATCATCACCCGGTTGCCCTTGATTAAGCGGCTGCATCAGCCTTTAATCGAGTTTTATGAGAGCAGTCGGGAAATCTTCAACCTGCGCCATGTTCTACCCGCCACCTTATTTGGCCTCGGCGTGTATTTATCGACCTCATTTGGTCTGGTGCTTGTGTTGTATGGCTTTGGATTAACGATTGATGGGACATTGATTTTGCAATCGATGTTTATGGTAGGGGTTGTATCGGCAATTGGCGCGTTGAGTTTTGTTCCCAACGGCGCGGGGATTAGCGAACTTTCTAACACGGCAATGATTGTCGCTATTATCGTGCCAGCGCATCCTGAAATCACGCCTGCGATTGCTGCCGCTGCTTCGCTGATTCAAGGGTTTTTTCATAAGTGGTTTAGGGTAGTTGTTGGGCTTGCTGTCGCGGTTATTTTCCGCAATCGGCTTTTCCCGCCGGAACTTGATGCTGTGATTGAAGCGGCAGAGGCAGAATCACAGGCTGAACTTCATCCTAAACACGCTATCATCAAGGCAGAAGGATAAATTAATGACATGGCAAGTTGATCTACACAGCCACACCCTATGGTCGAAAGATTGCTTGACACCGTTTGAGACGATCATTCGTTTGTGCGAAAAACGACACATTCAACGAATCGCCATCACCGATCATAATACCGCCGAAGGTGCGCTAAAGTTTAAACAGCTTGCGCCGGAATTGGTGATCGTGGGCGAAGAAATTATGACGACACAAGGCGAACTTCTCGCGTATTACGTCAAAGAATCGATTCCGGCGGGTTTATCGCCAGATGAGACAATCAACCGTTTACGCCAGCAAGGGGCAGTGATTAGCGTTTCCCATCCGTTTGATCGTCTCAGAAAAGGGGCATGGCAAGAGGCCGATTTGCTCAACATTCTTGACCAGGTGGACGCGATAGAAATTTTTAATGCACGCTGTATGTTCGCGGAAGATAATGTGAAGGCGCTGGATTTTGCCCGCCTCCATAACAAAATCGGGACGGTAGGTTCTGATGGGCATACCCGCGTTGGGTATGGTCGTGCTATGACGGTCATGCGTCCGTTTGAGCATGATCCCGAAGATTTCCTAGGGGCTTTGCGGGAGGCCGATTACGTCAAACGCTTGAGTGGATGGCATGTGCATTTGGGCAGCAAAGCCGCGAAATGGTCGAAGAAATTAGGGCTAAAGCCGCGCTTGTGGGAAGGCGGATAATCTCAAGGCGTTGTCAAGGTAACAGCGACACTGCGTAAGGCTGATTCTAATGCGTCCAGGCCGATACTTTGTACCAACGCAAGATCATCGCTGTTTTCGATGAGCAGGGCGATCACCACCCCACGTCCTGATGGCG
Organism: Anaerolineae bacterium; assembly: GCA_034437895.1. GTDB lineage: Bacteria > Chloroflexota > Anaerolineae > Aggregatilineales > Phototrophicaceae > JANRLJ01. Next base: position 14,457 of record DAOTTO010000301.1, read on the forward strand.
TTAGCATGAATCCGATAAACCAAGTTTGGGTTTGTAGACCCGAATATGCCAGCGCACTATAGCCCCCAACGACGCGCTGGTTAGCCACAAACTCGCGCATATTTCCGCGCATTAAGCCCTGCAATTGACCAGCAATTTCTATCGTCGTAATCGGTGTGGTTGGATGTAATGCTTCCGCTGCTAGCCATTCGGTCGTATTGGGTGGGCGTGAGGCTAAGAAGGTAATCGGCTCCGGTGCGTTCCCGTTATTGACGATACCCGCTGCGATCAGTGCCATTCGTAAGGGTGTGGTAGTTAATTGCCCTTGTCCGAGCGCATCCTCCAACGTGATAGCTTCGTCTGGAAATGGTGTCGATAAAATTGCGCTGTTTGCAGAAACTGTGGGTTGGGCCTGAATTGATGAAACGAAACCCGGCAGCAGGAATGGCTCTCCTAGTTGAAAATGACTAAATGACGTGCCGATATTTTCCCCGTCAAGCTGATTAACCAAATCTACAAATGGCGATGGGCAGCCGAGTTCATAGGCTTCCTGCAGCGTAAGGGTCGCTGTGGCCGATGGCGTTTCACATGAGAGTACAACATCGCCCAGTAAAATGGGACGAGTCGCGTTAGTAAATGAGGTCGTCAGTGGAACTTGATTGCTGATTGCCGCCGCGATGAGTAAATTCAGCATCAGACTGCCCGGCTGATATTTGCCCTGCAAAACGCGGTTAAAGAAAGGGTTTCCGGGTGATGCGCGGAGCTGCGCCCAATTTGTATCCAGTGTATTGGGATTAATCGTCGGCAAGCTGACGAGTGCTAAGATTTCACCATCCGGCACCGATAAAATGACCCCCGCGCCCTGATGATCCTGCATTAAACGGACAAGGTCGCGCTGTACATTGAGATCAAGCGTGAGGCGAATATCTGATCCTTGCCGGGGGCGGTGCAGGATGTCTTGAACGAAGTATGTCCCTAAATCATAGGGGAGATTATCGCCACGCAGGAGGGTGTCGTAAGCTGATTCCGCGCCACTTACGCCATAACGGAGGCTGTAGTAACCGAGTGCGCTGTAGGTTTCTGGATAAAAAGTGCGCCGCGAGACGAAGCCGTTTTCATCTTGCACCGAAGTGACCAATAAGTTGCCATTTCTGTCATAAATACGGCCCCGCAGGATAGACGCTTCTGCCTCAAATAAGCGCGCATTGTCGTCGCGCTGCAAAATCGTCTCTGGCCCGATGACGGCATAATACGTCGCGGAAAGGAGTATCAAAATGAAGCCAAACAAGAGTCCAAGCAGCAGGCGGTGGATTTCACGAGTGAATTGCATAAACAGCTTTCAGCAATCTTTTAAAGATCAAGCGCACAAACGGCTTAATTTTCTTGGGCGGAAAGACGTAATAATAGGCCGACCATGATAAAGCTCATCAAGAGTGAGCTTCCACCATAACTTAAGTAAGGGAGCGTAACACCCGTTAACGGTAGAACGCGCAGAACGCCGCCCATAATCATCAAACTTTGCAAGCCAATCAGCGTCGTCAGGCCGACAGCCAACAACGTGCGGAAAGGTCGCCCCTGTTGCAGCGCAGCGATGCGTAAGCCGCGCGTGATGAAGATGGCGATACATACAATCACCGTGATGCTGCCGAGTAAGCCCCATTCTTCCGCGATAGCTGCGAACACAAAATCGGAATGGACGACAGGGATGTAGCCAGGCGACCCTTGCCCAATCCCTTGCCCAAAAATGCCGCCCGCCGCGAAAGCCTGCAAACTTTGCACAAGTTGAAATGCACGTCCGTCTGCTTCAGGCCAAGGATTCAGCCAAATATCAACCCGCAGTTGGACGACCCCAAACAGGTTGTAAGCGGTGAATCCAGCGATAACAATCAGCAGCAAACCACTCAATAGGATAAACGTATAGCCTGTGGCGACATAAAGTAAGATCAAGAACACCATAAAAAATAAAATGGCCGTGCCAAGATCACGCTGCCATATAAGCACGATGATAGATAGGCTCCACATCATCAGAATCGGGCCATAAATGCGCGGCGACGTAGAAAAGAGATGATTACCAGAGGCGAATCCTTGTGTTCGCAGTGAAGGATACTGCTCGGCTAAATAACTGGCGAGAAAGGCAACGAGGATGACTTTTAGTGCTTCTGATGGCTGAAAGAAAACCCCCGCCGTCCCCAGCCATAACTGCGGTGTGCCGGATAGCCCTGTTGGGTTGCTCCCTAAGAGAATCGTGCTAAAAAGCAGCCCCATCCCAATCGTGAACCAAACATAACGATAACTTCTGAGCCAATGAATAGTCTGCGGCAGAATGGCAACCAACAGCATCGCCCCAACCGAAACACCCAACCAGATTGTTTGTCGATCCGCAAAACGGGGCGCTAAACGGTCAATAATCGTCAGTCCCCATCCACTCATAAACATCACCAGCGGGAACAACAGCATATCGCGCTTGGGTAGGCGACGATCTAAAATCCGGCTGCCAATGACGGCGCAAGCTATCCATAGGCCGAAAGAAAGACTATGGGTGAATCCATACGCAGGACGGATAAGTGTCAGCGCTAGAAAGTTCACGCCGATAAATGCGCCAGCAATCCACAAGAGACGCTGTTCCATCCGCGAATTTAGCTCAAAAGCAGGTTTATTTACCGACTCGCCAATCAAGACGTTTATAGCCATCGCTAGTTGCTAAAGTAACGCCCGATGATGGGCTGTAAGCGATCAAGAACGTCAGATGGGATCAACGATTTGTTAGTCATCACCGCGTTTTCCAGCGCATTATGGCAGGCATAAACAGCGTTTTCGTCTAAGGTCTCGATTGCTTTGGCAATCGCTTGCTGCGCGATTTGTAGATTATGGTGCATGGTCTGGATGACGGTTTCTACCGTGACGGGTGCTTCGGTTTCGTGCCATACATCGTAATCGGTGACGTGCGCCATCGTCGCGTAGGCGATTTCGGCTTCACGGGCGAGAAAGGCTTCGGGGCAGGTGGTCATGCCGATAATGCTGCATCCCCATTGACGGAAGATAAGGCTCTCGCCTTTGGTGCTAAAGCGCGGCCCTTCGATGATGATAAAATTACCTCCGCGATGGACATTTCCGCCAACGGCTGCCGTCGCTTGATAAACTTGTTCGCTCAGTTCAGGACAAAACGGCTGCGCGACAGAGACATGCCCAACGAGGCCAGTCTCAAAGAAAGTGCGACCACGCTCACTTTTGGTATGATCGTAAAGTTGATCGGGGATCACGATATGACCCGGCGCATACTCTTCTCTAAGCGAACCACAGGCATTCACGCCAATGATAAAACGCACACCGAGCGTTTTAAGCGCAAAAATATTGGCACGATAAGGTACGGTGGTCGGCGTGTAGACATGTCCTAAACCGTGTCGCGGGATAAAGGCGACTCGTTTGCCACGCAGTGCCCCAATCACGATGTCTGCGCTTGGTTTGCCATAAGGGGTATCAATAGAAACGCTGATCTTATCGCTAATTTCTGGGATGTCATAAAGGCCGGAGCCGCCGATAACGCCGATAGATACAGTTTCAGCCATGAACAAAATCTCCTTGTTGAGGATTAAGGCTAGGGTTGTAATTCTAAGCGAAAACGCTTCTGGCCGATTCCGATGACATCCCCCTCCGTCATAATCATCGGTTGATTAACGGCCATATCGTTCAAGGTTGTACCATTACGACTTTGGCGATCTTCCAGCCACCACTGCCCATTGCGTAAAACGACCAGCGCGTGTTCACTGCTGGCAAACCCGTCAGTAATGACGATGGTATTGGTCGGCGCACGGCCTAAACTGGTGAGGGGCAGTAAGGGATAGACCTCGCCAAGCATGACGTAATTACCATCAATTTCTTGCAGCGCAATAAGCTGACCATAAGAACGGCGATTGGCTTGTAACTGGCTCACTGTACTTTGATAGTCGCGCCATAACACAACAAATAAAGCCACTAAAAACCCAATCAGCAGTGATGCCGAGATGATACGTAGCAGTAAAAGGATAACTTCAACACTCATGTTATAGCCACATTAAAGCCTAAAAATCCGGTTCAAAGGCTTGTGTCGGGTTATCTTGCGAGTCGCTTAAACTATTTTCTTCCAAATAGAGCATCTGTGTTTTGCCGATACGGATTAAATCGCCAGATTTTAGCTGATGCTCTTTAATCTGAACGCCGTTGACAAAAGTTCCGCCTTGGCTATTGATGTCGAACAGCATATAAGCACTGGCACGTAAGCGGAGTTGGATATGATGCCGCGAAACTGTGTTGTCATCCAACACAATCTGATTTTCTCGATTGCGCCCGATATTGATGACATCCTGTTCTAGGTTAATCAAGCGTCCATCAAGGACAAGCTGTGGGCTGTGCGGCTTAGATAAGCCGGGTAAGACGACATGCTGGAGCGCCGCCGTACTGTGTTCCGGGCTGTTCCTATAGCTGGCATTGATAATCAGTTTTCCGGTGTCGAGTTGTGAATCCGCCAGAAATTTGATCGTCGGCGTATTGATAAGTCTGTACCCGATCAGGGTTGCTAATTCTACTAGGTGGTCAGCTAATGATTGGGGGAGGGTGGCGTTTCTTTCCAGCAGATGGGTTTGGACTGACGGATGGGCATAAATGAGATATTGGTCGGGTGCGATGAGGCGTGGGTCGCTGCCTTGCGCTGGCTGAACGCCGTCTTCCATGACCCGTGCTAACTGCAAAGCAATATCCTGGGCGCGTATCTTTTTGCCAAATAATGAGGCAAAAGCACCTTCTACCAATTGTTCCAAATGCGCTTCTAAGCGTGCGATATGTTGATTATCCATTGCAGGCATTATAGCGGAGGCGAGGAGAGGTGACAATCCAACGAATGAAATCAAAACGGCGGGTTGATGTTCCCGCCGCTTGAAAATTTAGGTTGAAGTGTTTAGCGCGGAATGTACTGGAATACGGGTTCAGTCGGGACGAAATCCGTCCAAAGCGAATTGGTTTCGATGTCGCCAGCGTCTTCTTGGGCTGTACGGGTGTCTTCCAGCCATGTAGCGAAGGCCTCATCTTTGGCCTGTTCAATCTCGGTTTCTGTCATTTCGCGTTCTTCGCGCGCTCGCACTTGAATGATGTGATACCCAAATTCAGATTCGACGGGTCCAACAATCGCGCCGATTTCGGCATCTTGTATCGCCAAGCGGAAGGGTTCAACATAATTGGCGATATTTGCCCAATCCAGTTCGCCGCCATTTGCGCCGGAACCTGTGTCGGTGGAACTGGCGCGGGCCAGATCAGCAAAGGATTCGCCAGCATTGATTGCGTCGAGGATGTCCTGAGCGCGTTCAGGTGCTTCCAACGGGACGAGGATATGACGGGCGTTAGCCCAGGTTGCCATATTCGATACGGCTTCGCTTTCCGCAATGGATTCGCGCAGTGCCTTACGCAAGGCCAGTGTCTCGAAATATTCATCAACACGATCGCGGCTCAGGCCTGTCTCGCTGTTGATGACATCATAGAAATTTTCAACGCTTGTGGCGTAATTTTCACGGATTTCTTCCACAGTTCGCGTTGCGGGTGGCGGGATAGTTGCGATAGCCGTTGGTAAGACCACAGGTGTGCCTTCGGGGGTAATCTCTGCTGTCGCTTCCGCCGTTAATTCTGGTGTAGCTTCCGGCGTTGGCGTACCCGTTGGTGTCAACGTTGGAGTCGGCGAGACAAACGGTGTGCGCGTTGGCGTAATCGTAGGTGTCGCTGTAAATTCCGAAGTGACCTCAACCGCTGATGTCATTTCGGGTTCGGCAGTAACATCGGCTTCAGCCGTTGCGTCGGGATCGGGGGTACCTTCTGCTGTGGCTTCGCCCGTTGCCTCGGCGCTGGCTTCTGCGGCTATGGCATCGGCTTCTATCTGAGCAATCTGTTCGGGGTCATAATTGAAGAAATCATCAATCTCGGCTTGGATTTCTTCTTGTGTGACGGTTAGGCCGCGTGCTTCGGCCTCATCGCGCACAATTCTTTCGTCAATCATTTGGTTCAGAACGCGCAGCCCAAATTGATCGGGAACGCCGAGTTCTGTCCAAAGGGTGTTCAGTTCTTGATCGCTTTGGAGCAGTTGATCAAAGGCTGCTTGCGGATCGGTTGTAAAACCAAAGCTCAAAAAGGTTGAGATGCCAGAATTAATCCGTTCGTTCGCAATCAAACGCTCAAATCGGACGCGCTGCTCAAATTCTGAAACAGAGATGCTGTCTCCATTGACTGAAGCCACAGTTCGCTGGGGATTAATCACTTGATCGACGATCAAGGCAGCGACCAAAATAAGCACAACGACGGCAACAACCGCAATTGTACTCAAGATGACGATACGTTGAATTTCTGCCTCACGCTCCGCACGAGAACGGTATTCTTTCAGCGGTTGAGCGCTGCGTTTACCGTCCGCCTGTGCAGGTGGCGGGGTCTTTTTTTCGGGCTTAGGCAGCCCTGTTGTTTGTCGTTTTTTCGACATAAAGCATAAAACTCCCGGAGGCGATCAGTCGGATGAATTGACAAATGGCAATAATGCCAGATGACGCGCCCGCTTGATCTCACGGGCGAGTTCGCGTTGGCAGCGCGAGCAGTTGCCCGTTTGGCGGCGTGGCTTAATTTTGCCTGCTTCTGTCACGAAACGCCGCAGGGTGTCTATGTCTTTATAATCGAAACATTTGCCTTCGGGGCAGTAGCTGTTTTGCTTGCGACGACCCCGTTTTCCGCCACGCTCATCATCGCCGCCATCGCGCCCTTCAAATCCATCGTCGTCTCGGTCACGGCGGCGGCCTCCGCGATCACCGCGCCCGCGCCCACCATCCAAATCGTCGTCATAACCCATGTTTCATTCTCCTGATTGCTTTTTCGCTGATCGCGTTTTTGCTTATAAATAATGTAAAAGCACCAGACAACCGACAAGCCGCTTTATCAAAAGGCGTAATCACTGCTATCGTCGTCTTGATCGTAGTCGAAATCACCCGTATGAGGGCGGCGGTCTCCCAACAGAATCATCTCATTGGCGACCAATTCTGTACGGAAATGTTTCTTACCTGTGTCGTCTTCCCAGCCGCGTGTTTGCAGCCGACCTTCAATATAGACTTGTTGATTTTTGCCGAGGTGCGCCTTACAGATTTCTGCTAAGTTGCCCCACGCGACCACGTTGAACCACTCGGTTTCTTCGCGGCGTTCACCTTCGGAGGATGTCCAACTACGGCTAGTCGCCACGCTGAAACTTGTGACCGGCCTGCCGCTGGGCGTATAGCGCATTTCTGGCTCGCGCCCGACGTAACCGATAATCATGACTTTGTTCAGCCCGCGCCCCATGAGACCCCCTCGTCCCCAATAAACTGGATTGGAATGTTGCCCTTGAGGATTAGTCCGGTCGGATGAGGAGGTGACGCAGAACCGTAGGCGCTAGGCGCAGATTACGTTCCAACTCGGCCAAATTTGCAGCGTCGATATCAGCCAGCATCAGCACATAATAGCCTTCACGCTGTTTGTCGATCTCGTAAGCCATCTTGCGCCGTCCCCAGCGATCAATCTTCGTGACGGTGCCGAGTTCGTTGGTTTCGACCCAATTCTTGACCTGATTTACCATGTCGTTGATGACCTCTTCGTTTGGGTCAAGACGCACGATAAAAGTAAGCTCGTATGCTTTTTTCATGACTCTATGAAATTCCCCTTTCCATGGGATTGCCCTACATCGACACGGGCGTGTCGTGCAAAGCGGAAAGATAACTATGTTTAAAACGTGCGTTATCCTACATGATTGGACGGCTTTTGACAACGGTAGATTCCGCTAACCGAGCGCTCGCCAGTGCTAGGGCAACGGTTAACCAGAAGAATGTGATGGACGCTTGGAAATCTAATCGGAAGAAATAAAGATCGGCGGCGGCGTTGACGAGGGCGGTCAGTAATGCCGCATGATAACCGAGATGGATAGCGTCTAAATCGTCATTGTTGCGGGCGAATTGCCACGTATAAATGCCATAAACGAACACACTCAAAATCGTCATCAGATAAATTGCTACGCCGACCAGCCCAATTTGATTCGCCATAATGAGATACATGCTGGCGACATTGGTATAGAGGTCAATATCGGGCGTTCCGGTAAAGCCGACACCGAAAATAGGGTAGCGGTTAATCAGGCGGAAGGAGTCGGAGTATTCGCCTAACCGCATTTGTGTGGCAAGGTCTGCGCCCTGAAAAGCCTCCACGATGCGCCCGACATAAGCCTGTGTTTGTGGTAAAAGCAGCAGCAGTGCCGCCGCTATCAGCAGGATAGGGATGAAACGCCGATAGCGCACGAATGCGATCACGCCTAATCCAAATGCCGTCGCCAGAAAGGAAGCACGAGAAAATGACAGTAAAAGTGCAAGCACAATGATGCCCAAAATACCGACGGTTAACCAGCGATAACGCAACACCGGCTTACGGGCGAAAATTTGCGGAGCAATCAAGACCGCCGAAATGGCTAATACGCCGCCGAGCGCGTTGGGGTCTACCCAGGTACCGATTGCACGTTCTGGCAGGGCAGGATTTGACTCGATATAGCGAATAACCCCGCTGATTGGATAGCCAATGCGCCCAAGCCTCAACAAAATAGTTTCGGCTATCTCATCAGGCAGTACCCACAGCCCAAGCGCGACTACGGCTTGCATCACGACACCGATGATGACGACTAACACAAGCCGCCGCAATGCTGCCGGGTCGCGTAGTAGATCAACCAGAATAAAGACCATGCCGATACTTAACAGGGTTTCCGCAAACTGACGGGCGATATTGGGCGTAATCGGCCCATAACGCAGCCCTAGCGCAAACGCCAGCATCAACCACAACAAATACACCAGCACCATCAAATGAACAGGCGTTAAATAGAGCAGTCGGCGACGGCGCGTCATCCATTGAAGCAGATAGACCACGACAAACGCGCCAACAGCCAGATCGAGCAAGGTCGGTGTCAGTACGATTTTAAAAGGCAGAGTCCCAAACGGCAGCAGGAACATCGTCAAAATAAGGCCGTAAAGGGCGGCATTCACACTCGTCAGTACATAAACAGCCGCCATTGCGCCAATGAAGACTCCGAAGGTAATCACGGGGCCGAGTAGTACCATTGAAAGGCCGACCAAGCCGCCGATAAGCCCTAACGCGATTCCGATGAGCGCCGCATACATCCGGCGGTCTAATCCAGCAGCCCAGTTTTGGAGGGAGTCATTTGTTTGCATTGCGAATCGCTTTCAACGTCTCAAAATGCGCCCGAACAGCGCCATTGCCCCAAGTATAAACACCGTCGTCCATGTGAACAGGCTCAAGACCGCGCCAAGTTTATAGCTGATCGGGCCATAACTGAACGTGATTGTATGCTGACCTGATGGCACTTCCAGCGCGGTAAATGCACCATAAGCCCGTAAAATGTTGGCGGGTTGACCGTCGACAGCCGCTTTCCAGCCGGGATAATCGAGTTGAGCAAGGGAAAGCAGCGCGTTTTCCGAAGTGTTGACTTCAACTGTAAAATGCTCTGGTGCAAAAAGGGTTACTCTGGCCTCGGCTGTCTCTGCCGGAGAATTGGGTAAGATGATGTCCGGTGCGCGGTTTAAAATTATGGAATCGCGGGGATTGTAAGCGGGGTCTGCTAGGAGGGCTCGTGCGAAGGCATCGCTATCGACCACATCAAAGTCGTAGATGAGCAGCGCGAAGGGGCGCGGGTCAGTCAGGCGATGCAGATAAAGTGTCCCTTGTGGATCGTTTTCACTGCCAATAATTTCCGAAGGCGAGGGCAGTGAATCCGCCCGCGAAAACACATAACGAACAGCAAACAATTCCCAATCGTGCTCTGACGGTAATTCTCGCTCGACAATGGCGTGGGCGCTGTCTAAAAAGAGAGGGCTGATTCCGCGCATGTCTTGGAGTTGATAAAGTGACCCTGCGTTCCCCGGCAAGCCCGAATTATCTCCATCAATACGAAAGGGAATATCGTGGTCAGCTTGTAACTGCGCGACTTGTGGGCTGGCAGCCAGAGGATCAGGGATGTTAGGTTGAAAATTGCTGTTGTCGATGTTGACAGAAAAGAGATCAAAAACGATTAAACCCGCTAACAATAGCAAACCCGTGCGTGAAGGCATAAATTGGGCGAAAATCGTTATAATCAGCACAGCAATCATCGTGCTAAAAGCCGCCGCGCCAATTACACTGCTGTATAAATCACGGTTGCCAAGCCACACAACGAAGATCAATCCCGCGATAACGGCACATAATCCCGCCAAACTGAGTAAAAATCGCCATAAGAGTTTCGTGTATTTCGCATAAATTTCAGGAAGATATGCGGCTCCAAGTCCGGCTAAAATCGCTAAGCTGACGCTGACCAGATAAGCGGCGCGTTCTTGACCACGAAAAAAGCTTAAACCCGGCAAAATATTGTATAAAGCGTGAAAGATGACGCTGTTCGCGCCGAAACTCAAACCAAGTGCGATGAGTGCCGTAATCAACCAGAAGTAACGCTCTTTCACTTTGCCGATCAAAGCAATTCCAGCCAGCGCGAGTCCGACGATGCCCACATAAAGAGGCGACCACAAACTAACGACACCGGGAAACAAGAACTGCGCCACATCTTGAAACGGAAAACCGTTGCCTTTGTCGTCAAAATTCAAACCAACTCGTGCGGTGCGGGTTAGATATTCCGCGCCGGGGATAAGCTGTACTGCCGCTAATCCAACTGTGATCGACCCAAATAAAGCTGTTCCGATGATCCATACGCGCCAATTGATGCCTTGCATGTAAATGCGGTAGGCGAAGTAGGCCACGAGTAAATAGGTGATGAACCAGCTTGTCTGAGGATGTCCTGCCATCCATGAAAGGCCGAGCGCAAATCCCGTTAATATTAGCCACAACCAGCGGGTTTGCTTTTCCCTCGTCGCTTCGATGATGCCAATAAGGGCGAGGGGTAGCCAAATTGCCGCTTCCAGCAGTGCCAATTGCAGCGGAGGATAGCCGGACATAAATCCGCCGTAACCTGCGATAACCGCCGCCGCGAATGCCCCAAAAATACTTGCTGGGGCATCAAGAGTCATCCGCCGGATAAAGGCGTACATCAACAGAGTGTAAGCCAAGAGATGAAAGCACATTTCCATTTGGAGCGCGTTATATGACCATCCGCCAGCCAGTTTGCTCAAGCCAATCGTGACCAAACGGGATGGATAAAAGACTGCCGCCTGCGTATCTGCGAGGAAGGGCAGGCCGCCGTTATTATAGGGATTCCATAGAGGGATTTCTCCCGCCGCGAAGCGCTCATATTGATACGCTCCAAAAGCGACAAACTGCCCGGAGAAGTCGCCTTGAATGAGCATTTTGCGGTCAGCATCGACAGGCGTAAAAAGCCGCCAGAAAAATAACAGCCACACCAAAACCAGAACGGTAACGGCTATGCCATCAGGGGAAAAGCGAAAACGCTTGAGGTTCAACGATGTTCTCCGAGGATGTGTTCAAACAGCGCAAGCGTGTCCTGCGCGATTAACGACCAATCAAAATGCTTGCTTAGCTCCAATGCTCCTTTAGACAGTTTAATTCGCAGTTCTGTTCCTTCGCCGCGAAATCTGTGGATGGCATCAGCCAGCGCTTTGGGGTCTTCTGGGGGTACAAGTAGCATATTTTCGCCGGATTTAAAGGCGGGAATATCCACTTTGGGCTGGGTCGTAATAATGGGGCAACCGTGATCTATAGCTGCCATCAATGTCCCGCGTCGATACGATGCGCCATCGCGGAAAGGCAGAATCACGACATCACTGGCTTGAAGGTAGGCCGTCACTGCGGCATCATCGGCGAAACCCGTCCAATGGATAGATGGCGCTAGTCCGAGTTGATCAATCAACTGGTCGATTTCATCGGCATAGGACGCATTGGTCGGATCACTGCTGCCCGTGCGTCCACCGATCATCAACAAGCGAAAGGGAAAATTGTGTTGGGCGAGTTCTGCCGCCGCTTGGAGCAGGGTATCAACCCCTTTGCTGTGATTGATAAAGCCGAAATAGGCGATTAATAAATCATCCGGTGCCGCGCCTAATTTCTCGCGCCAAGATTGGGCATCAAAATCCGGCGGAAAGACGCGGTTGATGTTGCTTCCGATAGGGATAAGCCGTACACGAGAGAGATGATTCAGTTTTTCCATATCTTCATGATTCGTGGCGATCACACCCGCCGAGACTCGCGCCAAGTGCATGACAATCCAATTACGCAGTCGTCCGGCTTTGGGGAAAAGATAAGGGAAAAGCAAATCGTGAAAGGTTGTCACTACTGGAATATTGACCATCTGCGGCAAAAAGTGAATCCAAGGTGACATGCTGTAGGCCGCTGTCTCGAATTGCAAATTGATGATGTCTAATTTTTGAGTTTGCGCCCAACGCCGGATTTTTATGAGAGTGGTGATGCTCCAATTGGACAGCGTATCCAGATGAATTTGCGGCTGGATTTCTTGTGCCTGTTGGCTGCTAAGGACGTAAACCTCATGACCTTGATGGGCGAACTGTCGTGCCATAATCTGGCTGTATGCACCTACGCCGCCCTGCATAGGGGGATATTCCCCGCTGATAAGCCCAATCCGCATTGCCTTTAACTGACCTTCAAGCCGGAGCGTAAGACCTGCCAATAAGCGCGGATGCGTTCTCGGCGCAGAGTACGCTTGCTACCAAGCAGACTTTTTCCGCTTTCTAGGCCAATTTGGAAGATGTAACTTATGAGTAGAAATAAGCGCAGTAGCGAGGCAGCGATTTTCCCATGATGTTTGCGGAAATAACGGAGCTTGCTTTCTTGAAAATGAATATGTTTGCGGGCGGTAACTTGCTCGGTGCTTTTGCCGCCGTGATGGGTGATATAAGCTGATCCGAGATAGACGACATCCCACCCTGCATCTTTAGCCCGTTTGCACCAATCCAGTTCTTCCGAGAACATAATATAGCCTTCATCGAGTCCACCGATTTGGGTGTAAATTTCGCGCCGCGTCATCAACGCTGACCCTTGTACCCAATCCACTGGAAGCGTGGCATTTTCCGGCGCATCATTGACATAAAAATGATCGAGCATCTTTTTAGGGGCATACGGTTGCAGCCAGGTACTTTCAAAAAAAGCCAGCCGTACAGTAGGAAAGCGCCGCCGGACGGATTGATAGGTGCCATCCGTGTTGAGCGTATGCGGCCCAAGAATGCCAACATGAGAATGGGCATCCATATAAGCCACCATTTGCACCAAAGCATCACCAATAATTTCGGTATCGGGATTAAGGAACAAGAGATAGCGACCCTGCGCCATCTTGAGGCCGATGTTGTTCCCGCGTGTGAAACCCACATTTTCGCTTTGAGCGGAGAGAATGGCCTGGGGATAGTTATGCTGAATCATCATCACTGTATCATCGCTGCTGGCGGAATCGACCACAATCACCTCAAGTTGCAGCTTACCCGCGTTGGCGTAAATCGTGTTTAAGCAGGTATGCAGCAAGGCGCTCACATTCCAACTGACGATGATGATTGATAAATCAATGACAGATAAATCAATGTTGGATGAAGTATGGCTTGGTTGTGTTTCCATGTTTTTCTCTCCGTGCGATGTTCAGCAAGTTATTTTACCAACACTTTACGCTTTTCCAGAGATTTAATCACACTCTGATTACATTTGCGCCAGATGATAAAGCCATAGAAACGGCGCAATTCAATCAAACAGGAGACAACATGAACGCCAAAAAATTAACTCCGCTCGTTTTCGTCTTAGCAATAATGGCACTTTTCGCAGGTGCTATCAGCGCACAAGAAGCTCCCAATACGCCTCCCGGTAACGGTGATCGTCAAGGGCAACATCAGCGCCGAGGCCATGAACTGATTACGGTTGTGGCGGAACAGACCGGCCTTACCGAACAAGATATTCTGACTCAAGTTCGTGATGGCGCGACGTTAGCCGAAATCATCACTGCCAACGGTGGGGATGTCGATGCGGTAATCGCCGCTGTCGTGGAAGAAGCTACCACCCGAATCAACACCGCAGTTTCGGAAAGTCGCATCACGCAAGAACGCGCTGATGAAATGCTGGCAAACTTGCAAGAAAATGTGACCAGCGCCATCAATGGTGAATTCCAAGTTGGTCGTGGTGGTGGACGCGGCGGGCGTGACGGAATGTGGGCTGTCCTCGACTTGGTGGTTGAGCAAACAGGCTTGACCCGTGAAGAAGTGCGGACGCAATTGCAGGCTGGCGCGACGGTTGCCGAAATTCTGACCGCCAATGACGTGGATGTCGCCGCCTTTATCGACAGCGCCATTGCTCTGGCCGAAACGCAAACCAGCGAAGCAGTAGCAGCAGGTCGCATCACACAGGAACAAGCTGATGCACGCTTGGCACAACTGCGGGAACGTCTGACCGACTTCATTAATAATGGTCGTCCAGAACGCCCCGCGGAAACCGAAGCATAACCAACCGAAATTGCCATAAAAATTTACAAAGACGACTCGCCGAGTCGTCTTTGTGATTCTGTTCAGGAAAGGCCGAATAACCGCTGGGCGTTTTCAGTCGTTGCTTTGCCCAGCGCTTCTATGGAAATGGTTTTTAGGCTGGCGAGCCGTTCTACAATCAAGGGGATGTAGGACGGTTCGTTTCGTTTCCCGCGATAGGGAATTGGCGTGAGAAATGGCCCATCAGTTTCCACTAGTATTCGATCTAACGGCACAGTCGCGGCGATACGGCGCAGCTCATCAGCGTTTTTATAGGTGATCGGGCCAGTGAAGCCCAGATAGAAACCGATTTTGAGTGTGCGCTCGGCAATAGCAGGCGGCGCGGAAAACGAGTGCATTACGCCCGGACGATCTCTCAAAGCGGGTGGTAAATCCTGCACCCAATTTTCCAGCACAGCGATCACATCTTCGCTGGCCTCACGGTTATGAATGATTACGGGCAGTTCGAGTTTTGCCGCCAATGCTAACTGCGCTTCAAAGGCTTTCATTTGCGCTGCTTTAGGGCTTTTGTCCCAATAATAATCCAGCCCAATTTCACCGATGGCGACCACGCCAGTATGTCGGGTCATCGCCTCGATTTCGGAAAGCGTAGCAGCATCGACATCGGCGGTGCTGTTAGGATGAATGCCAACCGCTGCATAAATCCCTTCATGACGTGCCGCCAAATCTAAGGCCGCTTGGCTGGTCTGTACATCCACGCCCGGATTGATGATGCGCCGGACTCCTTCCTCTGCTGCCCGCTGGATAACCGCATCCCGATCCTTATCGTAGCTGTCGAAATTGATGTGGCAGTGGGTGTCGATCAAATCCATCAAGGGCGATTTTCTTTCTTGAGCGCTTGCAAATCAGCCTCAACCATCATTTGAATCAATTCCTCAAACGATACGGCAGGTTCCCAACCGAGTTTCGCGTGCGCTTTAGAAGGATCGCCAATCAAAAGATCAACTTCTGCCGGACGCATAAAGGCTGGGTCTTGCACAGTGTAATCTTTCCAGTTGAGGTCAACACAATTAAAAGCGACTTCTAACAGGCGCTCGACAGAGTGGGTTTTTCCGGTAGCGATGACAAAATCATCGGGTGTGTCCTGCTGGAGCATAAGCCACATCGCTTCGACATAATCGCCAGCAAAGCCCCAATCGCGTTGTGAATCGAGATTGCCAACGCGAAGTTCATTGGCTAACCCCATCTTAATTTTTGCGGCGTGATAGGTGACTTTGCGCGTGACAAATTCCAAGCCGCGACGGGGCGAATTATGAATCCATCCTTGCCCAACGCCAGCATGAAATGTTCCACTTTCAGTCGCTAAATCAAACAACCATCCTTTATAATCAACTAGTTCTGCCTTAACGACTTCTTCTAGCGGACGGCGCAGATGTTGGCCTTTTTGACCAAGTACATCAGGTGAATTAAGATTTATTTGATGATAAAGTTTGCCGTTACGTTCTTCAAGGCAGATAATGGCACGCTGCTTAAGCGTAGTAACTGCAAGCCAATAGAGACCCGCCGCCATAACTGCTGAAGCAGTTTTAAAGCCTTGAAACTCGTAAGTACATCTTGTGATTGCGCTTTTGAGACCATCGCCTTCGTTGAAACCACGCAAGAAAGCCATTCTTGCTTCATGATTCGCGTTCAGGATACGCATTGGAACACGCTTTTCACCTGTGCGAGTATAAAGCGTTTCCCTTAGATATTGTCGATAAGCGCCACCGCCCTTAAGTTGTAGTTGAGTTACATCTCCACCATTAGGAAACCCACTAGGATGGACTCGGCGTGATGCTGTTCCCCCGACCACACGCCGCCAACATGCCTCAACCTCATCAAGGAGCACTTGATCTTGGTTCGTAAATTGAACGCCATAATTATCACTTTTGATTGAGCCATCAGCTGCCAAAGCCCCTAGTAACCAGGCTTCATCTTCTGTCATGGAGATGCTATTGGTTGGTTCGGGTAAACGAATTAAGGCGAGTTGATCGCCAGTTTTAACGTCACCTGCTGGTTTTTCGATGGGACGATTTTCTTCACAGGCAAAGACGACGTGATCGCTTGTAGCATGATAGACCGCACCACGCGCTGCAATTCGATGGACGACTTTATTTGGCTTCTCTAGAAACCCATTCCAATTTGCAGTCATACAAGTTACTTTTGACCAACCGTTTGCATCCCAGACTTCAAAGGCTTGACTTGGTTCGGTTGTATAGTGTGAATAATGTTTGGGATTGGTGCGATGTGGAACGATGTCTTCAATAGGGAGTAGGTCGATAACCCCATCCTTATTAATAAATACTGGTGTATTTCCGGTAACGCATTCATGGTTGAAGAGAATCCCGCTGGTGGCGTGGAGGTCGTAGCTTTCCCGATAATTGACCGTAATCCAGTGTCCATAGACCTTTGCCACACCGTAAGGACTACGTGGGTAGAAGGGGGTTTCTTCGCGCTGCGGGACTTCCTGCACTTTGCCGAACATCTCACTGCTTGACGCTTGATAAAAGCGAATTTTGGGATTTACGGTGATGATGGCATCTAAAAGCCGTGTGACACCTAATGCCGTGACATCGCCTGTAAAGACGGCTTGCGTCCATGAAGTCTGGACGAAGCTCTGTGCGGCGAGATTATACACTTCGTCGGGCTGTGTCTCGCTAAGGGCGCGGGTGAGGCTGGTTTGATCGGTCATATCGCCGGAAACGATCTTAATTTGATCTTGGATATGCTGGATGCGCTCGTACTTTACCGTGCTGGTGCGCCGGACAAGACCAAAGACCTCATAATCCTTTTTCAGCAAAAACTCGGCGAGGTAAGAACCATCCTGCCCGGTAATGCCTGTAATCAGTGCGCGTTTTTTCATTGAAAACTGCTCCTCATGCCGGAATCTCTGAAATTACAGGGGTTCCGCTATGTATTATATTTGAGACCAAAGCCCCGAAATTATAGCGGATAACCCCATCTATTCCAGCGTCAGGAACTTGGATACATCAGCAAGAATCCGATGACGCGCATTGAATCGAGCGATTGGAAGACTACAACGTCATACAACTGATCCGCTTCTAACAGCACATTCGGCAGCAGCAGCGCGATTTTGTCCTCGCGTGGATCAAATACGATTAAATCATTCGCGCCAACGGAAAAATCCTGAAAATCGGAGGCTGTTTGATTAGCCGTGAAGCCGATCATGCGAATTGTGTCGAAAAACATGGAAGGTCTTGCATCCGTATAAGTCTGAGGCGTGGCTTCAGGGAGTGCATTAGTCGCAGCCGGAACGTAGCCTAATCCAAAAATGTTTTCCGTCAATTCACTCAAATTCACCAACCGGACGCGAGGGTTTGCGTCATTCCGGCGCAGGCTGGTCTCTTCCACAATCGTGAGTGTCGGTGTGAATCCGACGAAACCAGCCGCGTAAACACTGTATTGCTTTGAGGTATCGAAGTCATAATTGACCGTCGCTAAGGGCGCTTGCTCATTCGGGCTACGGACAGTTATCATCTGTGAACCAGCGGGCGCAGAAACTAAATTGCTCGCTTGCCCGAATGCAATACCTAATGCGGCGGGTGTCTCGCCGATGACAAAATCCGCCCCGATGCTGCCTTCAATCCCATTAATAAATCGAATCAAAGTTGGGACTCTGGGCGTGGCAGAGGGGGTAACATCCACCGCAAGTCCGGCTAATGTCTCATCAATACCGACATTTTCGCTAAAAATGACCGGAGGCACATCCGACGCAGCACCTGTCAACAAATAAAGATAGCTGCGCCCTGCATCTAAGGTGATATTTTCGGCGGTTTCGATGCGTCCACTTTCCACCTGACCCTCGACCAAATTCCAATAAAAATTGACCGTATCGGCAATAATCAAGAGAGGCTGGCTGGCCTGCCCATATGCTAAATCTGGCGTTCCGGGGATGGGGCCGCCGCCGACATTAACGCGCACACGCGGCACATTTGGCAGCGTATTCACAAAGATAATGCGGGCTTGTCCGGGTCGAATGGGGGAGTTGTCTTCCTGAACAATAGTCATCTGGAGTTTGTCCGCCGAACCCATGAAAACTAAGGAGAGATTTTGATCTTCCTGTGGGGTGATTTGTTGCTGGAATAGCGGTTGTGTTGTTGTGTGGTCTGTCCCCGCAAGATAGGCAGATAAGGTGTAACGATGTGGGAGGATTTCCTGCCATCCGCTCGGACGATCATAAGCTATATTTTGCGCGAAGGGCTGTTCATCCAAATAAATATCTAACGCGCCTGAGTCCGGCGCAATATTAATGACGCGCATAGTCGCCCGACCTGGAATGCGGCTGTTCAGGTCAATTACACTTAAACTCGCCGGATCGTCAGCGCGACCCGTTATTACAAGTGTATAGCTAAAGCGCGGTAAAAGATTGATGTCGTGACTCAGCAGCGGTTGACCGTTGCCTAGAAATTCAAGCGTTGTTCGTCCGCTGGGAACGATGATGGCTCCTGAACTTTGCCCGAAAGCGAAAGTTCCTGTAATTTCCTCGCTATTTTGCCGTACTTCCAGATCAGCGCCACGCGGGACAGCATGGACAATATTGACCCATGTTTCGGTAGGCACAAGGGTTTGATTGGTTTCTGGATATAAGGCGATTGCAGGCGCGTCGGCTGTGCCAGTGAAGACCAAAATAAGTGTTTTATCGGCTTCTATAGTGATTGTTTGTTCAAGTAAGGGGATATCGCTATCTAGTGGTAAGACGCGCACATTATGATCGCCAGCAGAGAGACGGGTGGGTTGTGTCGCGGTGGTATAGCGCATATTCGAGGCGACAAGTATTTCATCAATGGTGAAATTAAATTGCGCTCCATCCGGCATGGCATGAGCGATTCGAAGAAAGCCGTCTGCTTGTGATAAATCTTGTGTGATAGGCTGTGCGGTGGGTGCAATGGTGCTTTCAGCAGTGGTTTCGGGGGTAGGTGCGGCGGGAACGGTAGACGGTGGCGCGTCATTCGATTGGCAGGCACTCACTAGCAGAACCAAAAAAACGGCGATCAAACAATAATTTATATGGCGCATAGATAATCCCCCTTCATCAAGCAAAGCCTAATCCTCACGCCATGATAGCACGAAGTCCCGTAGGCTAAGACCTTAATCTTGTGCCTACGGGACTTCTTGACTACGCTATCTTTTATTTTTACTGCCCGGATTTAGCCAGCGTTAGTTGCCTCTGGGGTGACTTCAATACTTGTATCCACGCCCGTATCAACAACGGGGATCGCGCTGATGTCGGCAGGCTGATTGTTAAAGCTGACGTTGACGAAAGCTGTTGCCACCCATCCGATTTGATTGTTGAAGCTCGTTTGCAGCCACAGCGAGTCCAATGTTCTTCCAGTGATGACCAAACGTGATGCAGCCGGAATTTGCACGAGGACTTGCGCTTGATCGCTGGGGGTGCGCCGCAAATTCAAGTTTGCATCTTGATTAACGTTCACATCACCGACAAAGGTATTTTGCAGGGGGTTGCGGGTGGCTTGCGAAACGCCCGGTGTTCCTTGGCTGACTTCACCGCGTTCAAGCGCTTCATCTGCCGTGAGCAGCAGCCCGCGTGAATTGAGTTCTTCGGTGGTGACAGGTTGATCTCGGTAACGGAATTCGACGAAGTTTGTGCTGGCCCATCCCGTAACGATGTTGTTTTCGGGGGTAATGTAACGCACAAACACCCAGTTGCCAGAAGTACCCAATCCGATGAAATCCAGAACGGTATCATTTTGGACACGCGCCAAAACCTCACCAGTTGAATCTGGCAAACGGCGGATGTTGAGGTTGATCCCCGACTCCAGCCCAATCACGACGACGGTCACGCGATTTTCAGGCGTAGGGGCAGGCGTTACCACGACACCGACAAGTTGACCGGGTGTATTGCCGGGAACGGTGGGCAGATTCGCTAGTCGTTGGTCGCTGCCATCAGGAGCGCGGACATCGAGATATTGCGCGATTACCCAAGCTGTAATCGTCCCGCCATCGCCTGTTGTGAAGCTGACATTAAGCCAAGTGGTTTGCAGGTCAAGATCGGCTTCTTCATTGGGTAATAGCGATGCAAGATCAACAAAGGGTTGACCATCCGCGCTAGGAAGTTCTAACCCGTTGATGTCTACAGGAGCGCCTTCGCGTCCAATAATTGAGAGTACACTGCCTGATGGGGCAAGGCCGAGTGAGAGCGCATTTGGGTCAGGATATTGGCGCAGTTGTAAGTTCACGCCGGGGTCAAGAACAATGCGCCCAGTTGGTAGTGAGGGGGCTGCTGTAGCGACAGGTTGTACCGCTGCGGTGGGCGCAGGCGTGGCGAGAATGACAACTGGGTCAGGAGTTGTCTCTTGCGCTATAGGTGTGCTTACAACTGCGACTTCGACTGCTGGTGCCGCGCCCGGCGCACTCCCTAAGCCGAAGCTCAGATAAGTTGGTGCGATCAGGAGTTCAGGCGATGAGCCGCCCAAAGCGATCAAATTATAATAAACGCCGCCGTAAAACGTGACCTCATCCAAATCGACTGTCGGGCTTGCGCCATCAATGGCGAAGGTTACGCTGGGTGCTGCGACTACCGGGTCTATCGTCGTCACATCACTAGCGCTCTCGGCAGCCAATTCTTCCGTGAGGGTTGTGCCGTTATCGAGCGCTACGGAAACCGTCGAGTCGCCGGATAGGGTATTGATGACGTTGATCAGCGCTTTATCAGGCGTAATTCCACCAATTGCGTCTGGGAACACGCCGACGCTGATTTCTTCGACACTGCCGAGCGCGACCACTGTTTGGGCGGCCCCTGCCTCGACACTCAGATCAGCATCCAGCAGGGCTTCCGTCGTACCTGCGGCGCGTATTTGAACCGCATAATCACCTGCCGGGAGCGCGATATGTTCTGTTGCGTTGCCATAGGCGAGTGTGGGGACGATCAAAATTTCATTGGCATAAATATCGACATCAGGTGCATCCGCCGCCGCATGAACGAGCCGGACGAAACCGCTGTCGGCTTCTGGCGCAGTCGGCGCGGAAATCACGAGGGCTTGTGGCTCGTCTGGTGTTCCGTGAAGGATGAGGATTTCTGATGTTCCGCTGACGAGGCCAATCGGCGTTTCCGGCAAAACCACATCTTCAGTCCCGGCAGCCACCGCGCCAATGATATATACGTTGGACGGAACATCAATGGTGCCCAAAAATTGGGTATAGGCCAAGTCGGTGATGATGACATCGCCGTTTGCGGTGACATCAATATTCGGCCCGCCTTCGATGGCGTGAACAATCATAAAACGAGAATTACCGGACGTGAGCGAGATAAAGCTATCCACGTAGGCATTGAATTGCAGCGTTTCAAGGCTTGATGCGACCAGCGTGATCGGCTCAGGAATCTCTGCATTTAAGGTGACAGTTTGTTCCCAGAGCGTGGTGGTTTGCTCATGCTGTGTTACCGTAATGGCATGGTCGCCACTCGGCAAATTGACGTAACCTGTCGCCTGACCATAAGCCAGATTGCTGATCGTCAGTTGCCCATCGGTATAAATATCAATAGGGTCAACACCAGGGACAACATGGACGAAGCGCATCGCGCCTGTTACACCGTCTTGGGCGGTTGTGCTGAGTACACCGAGTGCCAATAGCAGAATCGCCAACAACCCGATACCTAAATAACGTTTATAGCTGCTCATTTGACTCATCCTCACTTTGATTGATCGCCCGGTAAAAGTGCGCTGTATCGCTAAGGATACAGCGCTTTGGTTGTAGACCGGGAATGGTTTATGTGCCTTCTTGCCACTGATTCAGGTATTCTTCCTGAACAGTGGTCAGTTTGTCGATCTTCACGCCCATTGCTTCCAGCTTGAGACGGGCAATTTCTTTGTCAATATCGTCGGGAATGGTGTAAACATTGGGCGTGAGGCTGGCGACATTTTTAATCAGATATTCCGCGCCGAGTGCCTGATTAGCGAAGCTCATATCCATCACACTGGCAGGATGGCCTTCCGCAGCGGCGAGATTAATCAGACGGCCTTCGCCAAGCACATAAATCGCGCTGCCGTTGACGATGTATTCTTCTACAAAAGGACGCACCAGACGCGGTTCACCTTTGCTCATCTCACGCAGGGCAGTGAGGTTGATTTCAACATTGAAGTGACCGGAGTTGCAGACAATCGCCCCGTTTTTCATCTTCGCAAAGTGTTGAGCATCCAACACATTGATGTCGCCAGTGGCGGTGATAAAAATGTCGCCGATTGATGCGGCTTCTTCCATCGGCATCACGCGGAAGCCTTCCATCACGGCTTCTAATGCTGGCAACGGATCGATCTCGGTGACGATGACGTTTGCGCCCATGCCACGCGCACGGCTGGCAATCCCACGACTGCACCAGCCATAACCTGCGACAACGATGGTGCGTCCCGCCAACAAAATGTTGGTTGCGCGGACAATACCATCAATTGTGCTTTGTCCAGTGCCGTAACGATTATCGAATAGATGTTTGGTGTTGCTATCATTGATGGCAATCACAGGGAAAGCTAACGCGCCGTCCTTCGCCATTGCCCGCAGGCGAATCACACCTGTGGTGGTTTCTTCCGTCCCACCTTTGATATGCTCCAGCAGTTCACGACGGGTTTTATGGATGGTGCTCACTAAATCCGCACCGTCATCCATCGTGATGTGGGCTTTGTGGTCAAGGGCGGCGGTGATATGGTCGTAATAGGTGTTGTTGTCTTCACCTTTGATGGCATAAACCGGAATTTCGTCATGAGCGACGAGCGAGGCGGCGACATCATCCTGCGTAGACAGCGGATTAGAGGCGCAAATCACCACATCCGCGCCGGCGGCTTGCAGGGTACGCATCAAGTTCGCGGTTTCGGTGGTGACGTGCAAGCAAGCGGCGATACGAATACCTTGTAACGGCTTTTCGCGCTCGAAACGTTCCATAATGGCGCGGAGGACAGGCATTTCCTGCTCGGCCCATTGAATACGAAACCGGCCCCCGGTGGCTAAACTTAAATCTTTAACATCATGTTCGACGGTCATTTTCTCTCCTGAGAATTTAATTGCGGGTCTCTTGCCCTGATTATGGATTACTTAAAGTAGTTTGCCCGCAAACGCGGGCATTTTAGCATAGGATGACTGCATTGTCGCCAGTATCTTCTAAATGGCAACATCCGCTTTTGTATTTTCTTAAGATGCTGCCACCAGCATCGCATCCAGAACGCCTTCGTCATCAAAATGGCTGCGGAAACGTTTTACAAAATCCGATAGGGTAAAGGAATGATTTTGTGTGCCGACTTGTTCCAGTACATAAGTGGCGCACAATGCGCCAACCTCGCCTGCCAATTTGAGTGACCATCCATTCACAATCCCATAAATCAAACCTGCGCGATACGCATCACCGACCCCGGTTGGGTCTTTGATTTGGTGAGGCGGGAAGACGGGAACATCGACCACATCCGCGCCTTGCTTGTAAATTTTGCTGCCTTTGGCACCATGCGTAATAACAAGAATATCGACGGCCTCACGTAAGTCATCCAGCGTCTGCTCTGTTTTCTGGCAGATAACGCCTGCTTCGTACGCATTGACGATCATTGCATACGCCCCTTGCATATCCCGCTTAAGTTCCTCACCACTCAGGCGGGGGACTTGCTGGCTTGGATCATAAATAAAACGGATTCCGCGATCACGGCATTCTTGGGTGTAGTTGCTCATCGCTTGCGGATCGTTGGGAGAGACGAGGACAAGATCAGGGTTGCTTTTGATGGCTTCCGAAAGCGGGTAGGATTTAGCGTAAGCCATCGCGCCATTATAAAAAGACGCGATCTGATTATTTTCTAAATCGGTATTGGCGAAAAAGGACGCGGTGAATACTTCTTCAATCTGGCGTACTAGACTGGTATCTACGCCGGCATCTTCCAGCCATTTGCGATAATCTGGGAAGTCACGCCCGACTGTTGCCATCACACGCGGACGCACCCCAAACAGCGCCATGCTGTAAGCGATGTTGGCAGCTACGCCGCCCCAGTGTTTAGTCATTTCATCAACTAAAAAGCTGAGGCTGACTTGATGTAGTTCTTCGCCAATAAAATGGTCGGTAAAACGACCTGGGAAGCGCATCAAATAGTCATACGCAATCGAACCTGTTACAATGATATTCATCTTTTTTTCTGTACTCATCAAGTAGTGTTTCTTTGGGCATTAAGGGTAGTAGTTTGACTACAACAGCACGAGAGTATACCACAACCGCTTTTCTATAATAGGATAGAATTGTCTAGCGTGTAAGGATAATCTTTCATGTCTATTTTCGATCAACAGCGTTTGACCAACACCATTCTTCAGCTTGAACTAGAAGGGCTGCGGCGCGGCTTTTATAGTGATAAATATTTTACGAATATTGTGCGTATCCTTGAGGGTCTGCGCGGCGCAGGCTATGGTTTTGCGGGTAATACGCCGCGTCAACTTCCAGTGGATGTGCGTGGTTTTCCTGTTGGCGATATTGAAGTTGAGGCGCAAATTTTTAATCGTCGTGCGCCCCATGCCCTGATCGCGGGGGTTGATGTGGCTTTGGCGATGATCCGCCACGCGGCGGGACATTATGAAGAGGATCATTTTATCGAAGGGTGGCAGCGTTTAGAAGTGGTCGCGGTTGAGGATGGCGTAATCACGCATTATGACGGACATCCTGAAAACGTCAGTACCGTGATTGAAATTCGCGGACGTTACAGTGATTTCACTTTGCTGGAAACGCCTATCTTGGGTGTATTAAGCCGCGCCAGCCGCATAGCGACCAATGTGTACAACGTACTTCAGGTCTGCAATGGAAAGCCTGTGTTATTTTTCCCGGCACGGTTTGATCTTCCGCAAGTGCAGTCGATTGATGGCTATGCCTATCGACTAGCGGTGCAGCGTTATAACGCGGAATCCGGTGGCAATATGGCGGCACTCGTCAGCACCGATGCACAAGCTGCATGGTGGGGCGGACGCGGTGGCGGCACTGTTCCCCATGCGATTATCGCTTGTTTTTTTGCGGATACGGCTGAAGCGATGGTGGCGTTTGCCCACTACATTCCGGTAGAAGTGCCGCGTATCGCGCTGGTTGATTTCAACAATGATGCGGTTGGCGCTTCATTGGCAACAGTCAATGCGTTTTGGCCTCATTACTTAGAGGCACTCATCAGCGGCAGCGAAGTTGAACAAAAACGATGGACATTAAACGGTGTGCGTTTAGATACCAGCGCTAATATGCTCGATGTATCCCTAGCCTCAGAGGATGAACGTGGGGTAAGCGCTGAACTTGTCCGTGTGGTGCGGGCGGCGTTTGATAAAGCATGGGAACAATGGGACGTGCCGGAAAAATGGCGTGAAGCAGCCCAATCCTACTGCAAGCAGGTGCAGATCGTCGTCACAGGGGGATTTAACCGTGATCGAATTGAGCGTTTCGAGCGTGAGGGTGTTCCGGTGGATGTTTACGGGGTCGGATCAACGTTTTTAACGAATGACAAGGCCACCAATACCGATTTCACAATGGACGTTGTGCGGATAAAAGTCGATGGGCAGTGGGTGGATGTGCCAAAAGTTGGGCGTTTACCGGGGGATAATCCCGATTTGCAACGAGTGGATTTAAGCCGATTATAGAGGTTGACTCATGGCGGACGAATTTCAAGAGAACGATAGCGAAACGCAGGGAAGCAGCTTATCTGATGAAATCCGCAGTAAACGTAATGCGGATAAAGGCCGCGAGCCGCAGCTTGTGCCGGGTCGGATGGGACGGCGGATGGTATCGCTGGCGGCGTTGCTAGAACGCATTGTTGCGGCTTTCGTTGATGAACATGGTGCGGATTCTCCAGCCCTCTTAGAGGCGGATACAGAAACGAAACGGCTCAAACTTTTGCTTGGCACAGTAGATTATGTCCTAGCGGTTGAGTCAATCACTTTTACAAGCGAAGAAAAAGCCGATTTAATGCGCCGTGCTTATGCCGAGTTATTTACTTATGGTCCCTTGGATGTGCTGCTAAAGGATGAACGAGTCACGACAATTTTGCTCGAAGGATCAGACAAAGCGGCGGTACGTTACGGGCATGGGGATTTAACGGCGCTCGCGCCTATTTTTGAGGATGAAGCGCATTTACGCCAAGTCATGCGGCGACTTCTTCTGGATGCAGGTACGGATTTTCGACCTGAGCAGTCACTCATCGAAGTGGGGTTGCGTGTTGATGAACGTCCGATCTGTGTAAATCTTGCGCTGCCGCCTGTGACGTTTCAATTGACTGCCGATATTCGTGTGCATCCCAAACAATTACCCACTTTAGAGGAATTGACCGCTGCCGGAATGATGAATGCCGAGTCCGCGCAACTTATTAAGGCAATTGCCCAATCTTCGCATGGCCTTGT
>DAOTTO010000302.1:0-1550 GCA_034437895.1 Anaerolineae bacterium
ATGAGTGAGAAGGAAGGGCGGGTGTCGATAACAATAGCCGCATACCGATTAATGATACGGCTCAATGGGTCAGCCAAGCGGTAAGGCGCACCCGCAATCCCCATCAATTCGCGCTCAGCACCTTCCAGCATAGGAGAGGCAGGCAGCACATGGAGATCAGCGTCCCATGTCGATTGAACAATGCAGTTGAGCAGGGTCTGCGCTGCATTCTGGCGGTCTGCCATCAGAACCGTGTACAGACTATTGTCCGTACCGTAGTCCTTTGTGCCTGTTGTAACGAGCGTGGCGTGTGCCTGACTATCAGTATCAATCAGTAGGACACGAGCATTAGGAGCGCCAGCACGTCGCAGCATTCCTGCGATACCGAGCGCAGTATTGGTGGCGGATGTCGATTTCCCGACACCCCCTTTGTGATTGGTGAAAACAAAAACGCGAGTCATTGCCATTTCCTCTCAACTCAACAAACTGGATAAAAATCGCTGTGCTGGCAAGGACTTCGCGGAAGCGTGTTACACTTTTTGCGGGAGTCTTGCTGGGCTAGTCAGCGAGCCTTCAAGGTGGTTGGGGGAGGTTGAAGCTCCCCTCAATCACCGAACAGCTAAACCTATGTCCGAGTTTGTGAAACGCATTAGTTTTGCACGTTGAGGAAATGTAATGTTGTTGATAAAATCGAGGGTATTCAGAGGTGTTGAATGTTCGAATTGGCTACAAGTCTCCCAGCTTACTCGAAATAAATAAACTACTCGAAAATCGGCGGAATTATTTCCGCCGATTTTTGTTTGGGCTTATCTCAATTATGAACAAATTAGCTTTAAGACTGGAATTAGTGAGGGTATATCGATAAATGTTGAGATTATATTAGCATCATCCTATCGTCGAATCCAACCCACTGGATGAATCTTGCTGTGATAATGTCTCCCTCAAGCGCAACTTGAGGATTTGTTAATTGAACATTTCCGCGATTAAAGAAAGCAAATTTGTCAAAGTGCGTTTTGGGTTGAGCAAATCATCCATCTTGGGCAGCAAGGTTAAACGGCTGGCGCGAAGATTCACGCCCTCTTGCGGGTCGAGATCACGCGCATCGCTAATTAGTACATCGCCTTCATCGACCAAAGGCGTACCAATCGCCTCAATCGGCGCCTCATTGCCCCGTCCGACCACCGCCGCCAGCGGCATCCCGCCCAGATAACCACTGGGCGAGGTTTCCGGTGTGTTAAAATCGCCATGCGCGTCATACCAGAGGATGGCTGGGGATTGCGCTGCCAGCCCTTTGAGCGCACCCCATACGCTGGTGCAATCCTGCGCGAAGATCAGCGGCGTTTCGTCAGGATGCGCGGCGATCACCCCCGCCAGCGCCCGATTAACCGCCACAACCGGATTCTCGTGTACGGCGAAATCCGGCTCAAGGTCAACCCATGCCGCGCCGAGTTCCTCCGCAATTCCGCTGGCTTTGAGCGCTTCTATGGAAGACTCGGTTTTAAACTGCCCCAATGCGTAAGGCACCCCAATGCAAAGATACGTCATCTTTTCCCCGTTTCTTTATGGCCTAA
>DAOTTO010000303.1:0-27946 GCA_034437895.1 Anaerolineae bacterium
TGTCCTCATCCCCCAACCCCTTCTCCATTGCATGGCGAAGGGGAGAAAAACGGTTCACAACGGTTCTTTAAGTCCCCTCTCTACGAAGTGGGGAGGGGATTTAGGGGTGGGGATAGAATAAAAACGCTATCCGAAACTCAGGTTATTTAACCAGCAAAACACGGAGCGTAAAGAAATTTTCTTGGTGGTTCCACTTTCTTAGGGAAGCAGCGCCTTGTTCATGAGGCTCGCACTTATTCGGCGCGGCGGCCAGACTTGAGTTTTTGCACCAAGTTGTCAAAAGCAGCTTGATCGTCCCGCGCTAGATATTCGGCTTGTTCTGCCCAAGTATCAATATTGGATGGACGACGCAGCGCTGTACCCGTGACCGCCGACTCTAAAGTCGCGGTGCTAGTAGCGGAGAGCTGCGCGAAAGTCGTGATTCCGATAGCCCGCAGCGCCGCCGCGTATTTGGGGCCAATGCCCTCGACAATTTCCAAATCGTCACCAGAAGTGCTGGATTCTGGTGCGAAGGGCGTTTCATTAATTTCCTGATCGCTGCGTTCAATTGGTGTGCCAGCAATTTGCTCCTCGATGATGGCTTTGTTTGCGATGGCATCCTCATTGGTCATGCCACCGTCACCCGCCGCCATCGCTTCACCAACGGCGTGTTCCGCCAACGGGTGATCGCCGCTTTTCGCCGCTTCCACAATTGGCGCATCCAGCATCGAGTCGACTTGCTCTGTCGCCACAGCTTGAATCACTTCGGCACGAGAATCCGTATCGGACGGCAAATCGTCGCCCGACGACACATCGTCGTTATCCGGCGGGTCATAATATTCGGCGGTTACGCCCATATCATCATCGTCATCCATTGCACTGATAATTTCCGCCGTTGTTTTCGCTTTATTGACTTCGAGCGTATCTAATAAGACACCCCCGCTGGCTTCCAAAGCGACCACCCCATCCGCCGTACCCTCCACCACCGCACGATCATGCGGGGCAAGGATTTCCGTCGGCGCGGGTACGGTTGCAACGGGTTCTTTAGAAATCACCCAATCATGCCGTACTGGAACCGCCGCCACACTGTTATCACGCAGGGCTAACCCAGTTGGTTGGGGCAAACTCTCCTGCCACAGCCACGCCCAAAAAATAAGCGAAATCCCGAATAAAATCCCCGCCAGCAGCCATTTTTCAACTGGGTCGGATTGAATAACATGGTTGATGACCAAAAAGGTCGAAATCATTAACGTAAAGATAGCGATGAGCGTTTTCGTGGGACGATCAAGCAACATGGGCAGCCCCTTTAATTTTAAGCACAAATAGTGATACAAATGCGCTTATGATACCAGAAAGGCAGGCGCTTTCAAAATGAACAGCCGCCAATTATGTAAGTGCTGGTATTTTTGCGAAATGTGTTTTAAATTTTTAAAACGCTTCAAGAAATTTTTACGTATAGGTTAACAAAACATGAGCTTTTAAAGGGGATCAGCCATAATGCCAAGTCGTTCAACCTACAACATGCGAACTTTTTATATCATCGTCCTTTCACAAACTTTTTCTATGATCGGCAGCCGAATCAGCAGCCTCGCCATCGGCATTTGGGTGTATCGACAAACAGGTAACGCGACCCCCTTAGCATTGGTAGCCTTCTTCACGCTGCTGCCACAAATCCTCGCGTCCAGCATTTCCGGCGTACTGGCGGATCGCTGGAATCGGCGCACGATTATTATCTTGGCGGATGCGGCGCAGGCTGTCGGCACATTTTTATTGTTTTTGATCTTTTTAACGGACAGCTTTCAACTGTGGCATCTGTATGCGATCAGTTTCATGAGCGCCATCTTCAGCGTATTTCAGGGTCCCGCATTTATGGCTTCGGTGACGATGCTGGTGCCGGATGAGAAGCGTGATCGGGCGAATGCCATTCAGCAGTTGATGAGTCCGGCGGCGTTGATCTTTGCGCCTGCGATGGCGGGTTTTATCTATGCCTTGGTGAATGTGGAAGGCGCGTTGATCGTCGATTTAGTCACCTTTATTGTGGCGGTCATCGTCGTCATGAACATTCATATTCCGCAGCCGGAACGCACTAAAGAAGGCAAAGCGGCGCAAGGCTCCATCTGGCAAGAAATGCTGGGCGGCATTCAATATTTGTGGACGCGCAAAACACTGCTGATCTTGATGCTCCATGCCTCGTTGATAAACTTTCTGTTTACAGGCGCGATGGTCGTCGCCACGCCCTATTTACTCTCGCGTACCGACAGCGAACCAGCAATGGGCTTCATCGTCAGCGCCAGCAGCGTCGGCGCGATTGTGGGCGGCGTTCTCTTCGGTTTATGGGGCGGCACACGCCCACGAATCAACACTATTTTACCGGGGGTCATCTTGGCAGGTGGATTTCTTGCCTTAATCGGCACGTCACAAGCCACTCTTACGCTGGCGGCGACCTTCTTTTTGATGATGCTGCCGCTGCCGATGGTGAACGCCGCGATGATGTCGATGATGCAAATTAAAGTCCCGCCCGATCTTCAAGGGCGCGTTTTTGCGGTGATGGGTCAAGTATCGCTGCTGCTCTCTCCGCTGGCTACGCTGTTGGTGGGGCCGTTGGTGGATAATCTCTTGGAGCCTGCGGTGGGCAAAGCAGGCTGGGCGACGGTTGCGCCTTTAGTGGGCAGTTCGGCAGGTGCGGGGATGGGTTTGCTTTATTTCGGTGCAGGTATTTTGAGCGTCATCAGTAGCCTCATCATTTATGCCCAGCCCGCGATTCGCCAGATGGAATCTCATTTGCCGGATTACGTGCCGGACTCGTCAGAAGAAAAAGCGGCTGAAGGCGAGGAAACGCCTTCGGATATAAGCGCTTCGCCCGTTCCGGCGGTTTAACATCAGGTACAGCGCACAACAATCCATGATTAGAAGTTATGCAGTTCACGGTAATTGGTTTTTAGTCAAACTAAGCTGTAAGGGAAAATCTTTGCCCTTACTCAAAACTATGAACTAACAACTTTTATCAAAAAACTTGGTCAACTGCCTAAGTCCTACATTATAATGAAACGTGGCAGCGGATACTTACGGATTATTTCGCGCCACGTTTTTATGATGTAGAGGAGAAGGTTATGCGCTGGGTGTTTATTTTTACCTGCTTAGGAATCATTGTCTTGGCTGTGGTCGGTATCGTCAGCGCACAAACGCCCCCTACCTGCCCAGATGCCCCTACTCAGCGTTTGATCGTCGGGAAGCAAGGCAGTGTCATCCGCAGATCAGACCAGCATTTACGGCTTGAACCGAAATCCGACAGCGACGAATTAGGAACATTCCCGCAAGAGTCGGTTTTTTTTGTCCACAGTGGGCCGGCCTGCGCGGAAGGTTTCGCGTGGTGGTATGTGGACTTTGAAGGCGTTTTCGGCTGGATGGCGGAAGGCGACAGCGCCACTTATTGGGTTGAGCCTATCGGCGATTCGCTGCAAGACCTCCCAGAACGAACCGCCGCACTGGATGAGGTCATCACGAGCCGTTACGACGATGTGCAAATCGAATTCGCCCTTGCAGTCGCGGAAGATGCGGAAGGGGAAACAGTCCCGGAAGTGACCGAAAGCGCCCCGGACTATACCCTATTCCAGTTTGAGGGCTATCGCGTATCAGGTGATCTTGCGCCGGAACTGCGCGTTTATCCCTTAGAAGCGTTTGAGCAAGTCACCGGAGAATCGTTAGAGTCCTTAAAAAACCTGCTAGAAGCGCGACCCGAAACAGCCAATGTCGCTTATGCGCCCGTGATTGATGCCATGCTCATCTTTGCGCTGCGCCCAACTTATATTGATTTTCGTGGCGGCAGCGGCATCCGCTATGTCGCCCATTGGATGGATTCACCCTCCCCGGTGATTGACGGTGAAATCTATTACGTCTTTACCGGATTAACCGACGATGGCACGACATTTATCCAAGCGATTTTCCCTTTAGCGTCGGCGCTGCTGCCTGATGATAGCGTAACGACGCAGGCCGGATTTAATGAAGAGACCTTCATCATCAATTATGGCGGTTATCTCATCACCATTGCCGATGTCCTTACAGATGCGCCCCGTGCCTCGTTTGTGCCTAATTTAGGGGCGCTGGATGAACTGATCGGCTCGCTGCAATTTGGCGAAGTCGAAATCGTTGAAGCGACCTCGGAAGTTGAAGAAACCCAACCCGCTACAAGAGAATCCGAGGCGACAAACTCCCCTGCTACGACAGTCGCCCAAGCACCAACACGCGAGTCGGCAGCCGCCGCACCGAGTGAGACTCCCGCGCCTACACCTACCGCTGCGCTGGTCACATCAAATGTAAATTGTACTCTCATGCCTTTTTCCGATACCAACGTGCGCGTGATTCCTGACCTCGGTGCTACCGCGCCAGGTTATGTTCCGGGTGGAGCTTCCGTGAGGGCGGATGGACAGCGCCAGCGCGTTGGCGAGGATTTTAATTGGTGGCGGTTGGTATCCGATGCGCCGATTACGTTCTATCCAGGCTACAACGCCAGCGCCGCATATTGGATTCGTGCCGACTTTGTACATGAAGAAGGCGACTGCGGGTCGCTGCCCGTCATCCCGAATTGAATAGGGGCAATTGCCTTACAAAATCGTAAAAATAGGGCTTTCGTGTGCTGTCAGACGTAGTTCATAAAAGTCCAAATCTAACCACAAAGGTGCAAAGATCACAAAGCAAAAGAGAAATTAAAGAATTTACTTACTCACCTTACGCAGCCAGCCGCTCCGGGTTCAAAACCCAGAGCTACGCGCAATCTGAAAACCTCTAAAGAGGTTAAAGAACCTTTTTACTTAACCCCTTCAGGGGTTTTTAAACCCTCTAGCTGGCAGTTTTGAACTGCCATTGTCCAGTGATTTGAATGTCTGCGTAAGATCAGTAAATGAGTGATTGAAGGCGGCGATATCGCACATCGCCGCCTTTTGATTCAATGACCAACTAATTCTTGATAAATAGCGATCAGCCGATTAGCTACCACTTCCCCACTGTGCCGATCTTCAATTAACTGCCGAGAGCGCTGCCCCATCACATCTAAACGCTTTATATCTAAAACGGCTTCCAGCATCACCTCCGCAAGAGCCGCCGGGTTTTCCGAGGGCACAATCCAGCCATTACCATCGACTGTTTCCGGCATCCCTCCCACATCAGTAACAATCACTGCGCGTCCAAAACTCATCGCCGTGATAAGGGCAGCACTTTGATAAATATGTCGATAAGGATGC
Organism: Anaerolineae bacterium; assembly: GCA_034437895.1. Lineage (GTDB taxonomy): Bacteria > Chloroflexota > Anaerolineae > Aggregatilineales > Phototrophicaceae > JANRLJ01. Next base: position 5,217 of record DAOTTO010000303.1, read on the forward strand.
ACAACAACATCCGCTGCTGTGTAATATGCCCACAAATCATCATGCGGAATAAATCCCTCATACAAATGCACATTCGCTAGTCGTGTGATTTGGTCTAGTGCGGGGATTTTCGCCCGTTCTAAAGGATCAGCTTTGCCAGCGATAACCAAGTGCAAATCGGGTCGTGTGGCAACAGCCCGTTTAAAAGCATCCAAAAGCACATCAACGCCTTTGTAATACCGAATTGAGCCAAAAAATAGCACTATAGGTACCTCTAGCGGAAGGCCAAGCTGCTGGCGTGCCTGCATTTTATCGGCCTTTCCACGATGATCTGTCTTATCAAATTCGATCAAAGGCACAATACGCATCCGATCTTTTGAGAAGCCAGGATACACTTTCAAAAAATCATCTACATTAGCCTGCGTATGCAGGATAAGCCGATCTGCCTCTTCATAAATCTTACGCAGCGGATCAGTCGAGGACTCCAGCGCAAATAAAGGCACAACATCATGTACCGTATGCACAACGGAAATGCCAAGCGCCTTCAACTGCCGAATAAGCCACACATCAAAGCGAGGTAAGCGGCTCCATTGAATATGGACGACATCCGGCTTAAGACGGCGGGCATCCTGTAAGACATGCCAATGCCCCAAAGGATAACTGATCCCACGCAGCACCCGGCGCAAACGTGGATATTTGAGCAAACGTGGGTTATCTAATCCGCGAAAATAAATTTGATTGGTTTGATAATGCTCAGGACGAGGCATCGTATCATCATATAAAAAACGTGATGTGATATAGCGTACCTGACATCCTGCTTGCGCCAATGCTTCACAAGTGGCTGCATCATAATAAGGTGTCAATTGTGCTGGATCAATTTGCCAAATCGTTAACGGCTTAGTATTTCCAGACATCGTTTAGTACCTGCCATTCTGCCTGCATTTTTGCATCGTTGATTGGGTCACGGCGAAATCTGGTTTTTAGCCATCGCATACTGGCTTTTCCCGTCAACTCAAGAATAAAAACCATTTTCAAGAACCAAACTGCGCTGTGGCGATGGCGTTTGCGAAAATAATATAAGGGGCTCAAATGATAGTTCCGCACACGAATAAGTGGATAACGTGAGACAGTGGTTGATCCATGATGTGTTACATTGGCATCTGGTAAGTAGACGATACGCTTGCCAAGCAGCAAGGCGCGTTCACATAAATCGGTATCTTCCGCAAAAAGAAAAAAGCCTTCATCAAAACCACTAAGCTGTTGATAGTCCTCACGCCTCATTGCTAAGCATGATCCTTGTAACCATGCAGCATCAAAAGCTTTTACCGCGTTTTTTGCTAGTGTTTGATAATGCCCATATACCAGTGAGGGTACAAAACGATCAAGTCCCCAATATTTAGCCAGTATTCTAAACGGGGTATAAGGTGCGCGAGCCGTCAAAGCAATTGTCCCGTCCGAATCATGTGTCCGTGGGCCAACAATGCCTACATCTGGATGAGCCTCCAAATATTCCATCAAAGTAGAAACTGCTTCTGACGTTAAAATTAAATCTGGATTGACCAATACGATCACAGCGCCTGATGATGCTTTAAAGCCCAAATTATTGGCGGCACCAAAGCCTAAGTTTTTTTCGTTGACAATCAATTTAATCGATGGAAATTCAGCAGCAATAATTTGTGCCGTTTCATCAGAGGAAGCATTATCGACCACAATCACTTCGACGTTCAGCGGCATTTGTACAATACCCTGCAAACATTCGCGGATAAGCGCACCAGTATTATAGGTAACGACCAAAAGGGAGAGAGTCTTCATAGCAATTTCAACTTACGCCTTAAAAAAATCATCAATAACGACTAATCCTTTTGAACGCCGATAAAAATTGATCACTGCTTGACTGAACCATGGCTTAGGGAAAAAGCTGTCGATTATCATCATAAACGCCAAAACCCGCAGCCGCAGCCGTCCTTTTAAAAGGACATGCAGGAGATGTTGCCGCGCCGCTTCCCCTTGCTTTTCTAACAAATAAACATGACCGAGATAAAAATTAACATAAAGAAAGGCTGTTCGCTTGAGTTCCAAAATACCGGGAGATAAATCAGTACGTTGGTAAATTTTTTGTATAATGATCGCCCAATCATGGTTAAATTTTACGATCTGGTTGGTCGTTTTACTACCGCCATGAAATCGAAAAGCCGCCATATTTCGCGGAATATAATCTGGCTTATAATCCGCCAGTACCATCCGCAGCCAATAATCCTGATCCATTAAATAATGAAAAGTCTCATCAAACAGACCAATATGGGCAGTCACTTCTCGCCGCCAAAAAAAGGCTGGTTGCGCCCACCGCATTCGCATGGTCAGGGCATCGCGTAAATTAAAGGATTGTGTTTTAAGGACAACGGGAAGAATTTTGCCTTCTGTATCAATCGTCAGACAATCCCCATAAATAAAGTCGACTTCAGGATGCGTCTGAAAATAATCCGCGACGAAAGCCAATGTGCCGTCAAGGTAAATATCGTCGGAATTAAGGTAGGCCAGAATATCACCGCTGGCAACGTGCAAGCCTTTATTGATAGCGTCCGATTGCCCGTTATCGCGCTCGGATGTCCATTTTAGACGGCTATCCTGAACATTTTTCAGAATATCAACGGTTTCGTCCGTCGAGCCGCCGTCCATGACGATATGTTCAACATGGGGATAATCCTGCTTTAAGATGCTGTCCAAAGTGGCTTGAATAAACTTCCCCTGATTGAATGAAGGCGTAATCACACTAATTCGTAAATCCTGTGGCATGGGCTGGCTTAACTTTCTTAACGGAATTCTGGTTAACCTGTACTACAATCAAAAGATTACGAATACGCATTGGGCTTTAATTTCATTATAATGCACATGCTAGGTTTAGACTGAAAAGAAAAATGATCGCATGGCTTTGACAGAACCGCGTGAACTAGACATAGTGCCTGATTATTCCGATGCGCTGGATAACCTCCCAGAGACGGTCATCCGTCCTTCTAAGGGATGGTCAGCGCTGCGCTTGCATGAATTGTGGGAATACCGCGAACTGTTGTATTTCCTTTCGTGGCGTGATATTAAGGTAAAATATAAACAGGCGGCGCTCGGCGCAACCTGGGCGATAATCCAACCGTTTATGACGATGGTGGCCTTTACGCTGTTCTTCGGTAATCTGGCGAATATGCAGTCCGATGGCGTTCCCTACCCCATTTTTTCTTACACGGCGCTCATCCCTTGGACGTTCTTCGCTGGAGGCTTGACCCAAGCCGCCAACAGCCTCGTCGCGGATGCCAATCTCGTGCGGAAGATTTATTATCCGCGTTTGCTTTCGCCGATGTCGGCGATTGTCAGTGCGCTGCCGGATTTCTTCCTCGCCTTCATCATCTTAATCGGCATGATGATTTTTTATGGCATTTACCCTAACCCGCTGACTCTGCTGCTATTAATCCCGCTGCTGCTATTAACAATTATCACGGCGCTCGGAATCGGTTTATGGCTGGCAGCACTCAACGTAGAATATCGGGATATTCGCTACACCCTGCCCTTTTTGGTGCAGTTCTGGTTATTTATTACGCCCATCGCCTACCCTTCCAGCTTGATTGACGAACCCTGGCGTACTATTTATGGCCTGAATCCGATGGCGGGTGTGGTCGAAGGCTTCCGCTGGGTGCTGCTCGGCAGCGGAAATCCGCCGGGACTCATGTTCCTCGTCTCCACTCTTGTCGCAGTTTTAGTGCTCATCGGCGGACTGTTTTATTTCCGCCGGATGGAGCGCACCTTCGGAGATGTGATATGAGCAGTCCGGCTATTCAAGTACGCGATCTCGCCAAAGAGTACAAACTGGGTGAACGGCAGGCACGCGGGTATAAATCGGCGCGGGATGTCATCGCAGGGATGTTCAAGAGGAGCAATGGGAACCGCGCCAGCAAAGAGACTTTTTGGGCTTTGAAGGATGTTAACTTTGATGTTCAGCATGGCGAAGTGCTGGGTGTCATTGGGCGCAATGGCGCGGGCAAAAGTACCTTACTCAAAGTGCTGACGCGCATCACCGAACCGACACTCGGCGAAGTTCGGCTGCGCGGACGTGTGGGTTCGCTGTTGGAAGTCGGGACGGGTTTTCATCCCGAACTGACCGGACGCGAAAACATTTATCTCAACGGCGCGATTTTGGGGATGCACCGGAGAGAGATTGCGGCTAAATTTGATGAAATTGTCGATTTTGCGGAGGTTGAGCAGTTTATTGATACGCCTGTTAAGCGCTATTCCAGCGGCATGTATTTGCGGTTGGCGTTTGCTGTCGCCGCCCATTTAGAGCCGGAAATCTTGCTGGTGGATGAAGTGTTAGCCGTTGGTGACGCAGCCTTCCAGAAAAAATGCCTCGGCAAAATGGGCGATGTCGCCAAAAAAGGCCGCACTATCCTATTCGTCAGCCACAATATGGCGGCGATACAAAATTTATGTCACAAAGCATGTTTGCTACAGCGCGGTGAACTTGTCGCCATTGGACAAGTCACTGACATCATCACAACTTATCTTCAATCTGCCGAAAGTATAGAGGATAATACTCTTGAGCAGCGCACAGACCGTCAAGGCAATAGCAAATTGCGCTTTATCAGCTTTAAAGCAGATAACTTTATCTGTGGTTCACCGACACAATTTTCAATCGCATACAAAGGGACTATTCCGCTTCGCAATGTTCATATCTCTACCAGCGTCTCGAATATCTTTGGAGAACCAGTGGCTTACCTAAGCAACGATCTGACGCAGGATTTATTCTCCGAAGTCACGGCAGAAGGTGAATTCGTATGTCGGTTTGAGAAGATGCCCTTGCTGCCCGGAACCTATACCCTGAATTTTTACTGTACTGTAAACGGCATTATTGCTGATTGGATCACCAACGCTGCCACTGTTCAAGTCATTGAGGGCGATTTCTATGGAACAGGAAAATTACCCTCCCAATCTTATAAAGTTGCCATCTCCCACGAGTGGAAAGCAATTAATGACAAATCCTAAAGCAATTTTACGCCGGATAAAATATACAGGACGCTGGCTTATTGATGGTTTTTTAGAGCGTCGGCTCTTGGTTGATTTCGGCCTATGGCGTACAAAACAAGCTTATGGAACTGCGGCAGTTCCAGTTAATCGTTTGATGAAAGTACGTCGCTGGACGAACAGACCTGATGGTCTTTATCCCCGTCTGTATATGCTTTCGCGCGAAAGTTATCAAATTAACAACGGCTATTTAGCCAGCCGTTTACCTAATGTAACAACCAGCGTCGGTAGCCTTGACAGCATTACCTTAAATTTTCTAGAAGACTATATTAAAAAGACCAAACCCCAACTCATTTTGGAATTTGGCAGCGGTTTTAGTACCACCTGCCTTGTTCAGTATATGCGTGAGATTCATGCCGATCAAAACCGTCTTTATGTTATCTCAATTGAACAAGATACTAGTTATGTGGCATCAACCACGCAGCTTCTGGAAAAATTTGAACTTCAAAAATATGCCCGTGTTATCTACGCACCACTCCGTAAGCAAACTATAGAAAATATTGAGACGACTTGTTACGATTTAAACGAATCGCTCTTAAAAGAGGTATTTGGCGATTTGCGTCCCGATTTTATCCTTGTTGATGGCCCAGCGGGCGAACCTGCAATCCGCTTCGCTACTCTTCCCCTAACGCATCAATTACTGGCACCTTCTGCCAAATTTTTCTTGGATGATGCCCTGCGCGATGGTGAGCTAAAGGTTGCAGCCTTATGGCAGAGTCTCCCTTACATTCAAATTGAAGGCTTACATTTAATAGGAAAAGGCTTACTCGCAGGGTCAATCAATGTTTGAGCCTTTGCCATGAATCCATTGAAAAGCATATCTCGACGCACCAAGCAAACCATCCAGCGCCTCTATTTACCCGAAAAAATCCAAGCGCAGTATCCCCTTGAATTTCATGGGTCGGATTATGGAGGCTGGACGATTTTTCCACATTCTATTTCGGCGGAAAGTATTGCTTACTCTTTCGGTGTCGGTGAGGATATTTCCTTTGATTTATCTCTCATCGAAAAATATGGCCTCCAGATTTACGCCTTTGATCCAACACCGCGCTCAATTGATTGGGTCAAGTCCCAAGTGCTGCCTCCTCAATTCCATCTGTTTGATTATGGCATTGCCGCACAGGACGGGATAGTCAATTTTTATCCGCCTGAAAACCGTGATTGTATTTCCCACACTATGCTAAACCGCACCACCACTGCTGACCGGGCGATCCAAGTGCAAATGCGACGTTTAACGACGATTACAAAAATGCTGGGACATCACAAAATCGACATTCTAAAAATGGATATTGAAGGCGCAGAATACGCCGTGATTGAAGACATCCTTAAAGCGAATGACCTCAATATTCCCCAGATTCTCATTGAGTTCCATCATCGCTTTAAAGGTATTGGCCCGGCTAAAACTAGAACAGCGATCAAACTATTGAACCATCATGGCTATCAGGTTTTTCATATCGCACCCAGCGGTTTAGAATATTCTTTCATCAAGAAAACAGGATAGGTATGCCCAGCTTAGAATATCTCCGTTATAGAGTCCTTTATAGGATTAGGCAAACACCGCCCTATATCGTGCTCCGGGTGCTTCATCTTCGGCAGTTGGTGAAAACACACCTTGCAAAGAGGGAGAAAATTAAAGTCATCATTGGAGCAGGCGACGTAATATTCCCTGGGTGGATCATGACCGATTTGCCGCTATTTGATATTCTTAAAAGCGATTCTTGGACGAAGATATTCCCAGTTGGTTCAATTGACCGAATTTTAGCCGAACATATCATGGAACATTTGTATGAGGAGCAATTCCGTCAATTTTTGCGTATTGTGGGCCCTTATTTACGTGCTGACGGTTTTATCCGCATGGCAGTACCCGATGGCTTTCACGCTGACCCAACTTATATCGAAAACGTCCGCCCCGGCAGCAACCATCCCACGGCAAAAGACCATAAAATGCTTTATGATTATCTCAACTTAGAGCGTATCCTTTCTGAGGAAGGCTATGAGTGTCGTTTGCTAGAATACTTCGATGAAAATAAGCAATTTCATGCTGTTTCGTGGGATGTCGCGGATGGTAAAATTAGACGTTCAGCCACTTATGATGAGCGCAACAAAGCCAAACCGCTGAGTTATACCAGTTTAATTGCGGATTTATGGCCTCGCAAAGAGCTTACGGGACTTCATCCCTCAGTAGGTCAAGCTGTACAGACCTCTTCTCCTCGCATTAGTTTTGGTATCATCGTTTTAAACGGTGAGCCGTTTAACCGTTATACATTACGCGCCTTATACCCCTTTGCTCATGAGATTATCGTTGTAGAGGGTGCAGCACCGGGAGCAGCGAATGTCGCTACCCCAGATGGTCATTCACTGGATGGCACTTTGGAGGTACTTCAGCAGTTTAAAGCTGAAGAGGACTCTGAAAATAAAGTGAAAATTATTACACAAAACGGCTTTTGGAGTGAAAAGGATGAAATGTCTCAGGCGTATGCTGCTTGTGCTACTGGCAATTACTTGTGGCAGGTCGATATTGATGAGTTTTATCAGCCGGACGATATAGAGCGAATCATCGCTATGCTCCGCAATGACCCCGACATCACGGCAGTATCCTTTAAAACCCGCACATTTTGGGGATCACCAGATTATATCGTTGATGGTTGGCGGCTCCGGCGTGGTGCTGGCATTTTTCATCGGCTCTTTAAGTGGGGGGTAGGGTATCGTTATATAAACCATCGTCCACCTACCATCTATAATGATAAAGGGCATGATCTCCGCCGCCTAAAATGGGTCAAAGGAAATCAATTGGCACGGCAGGGTATCTTCATGTACCATTATTCTCTGCTGCTCCCAAAGCAAGTGACAGAAAAAAGTGACTATTATGGAAACACCTTTGCCAATATCAGCGGCGGCATGGCATGGGCAAAAAATCATTATATGACGCTGGCTCATCCCTTCCATGTTCATAATGTCTATAAATATCCAAGCTGGTTAATACGCTTTAAGGGCAAAACACCCCCTCAAATTCAATCCATGTGGCAGGATATTCAAACAAAAAAAATACGAGTCGATCTACGACAAACGGATGATATTGAGTATCTGCTTAGATCGCCTATTTATAAACTACAAAGGCCACTGGTTAAAATAACTGATTACCCAATACGCCTCTTTCTCTTTGCACAACGTGTTAGAAAGTATGCCCTACGCCGTCTGAAAGGTTTAGGTGTTGGCTTGTGAAATTCACTGTCGCGTTGGATTTAATATCACAACTAAAAGCTACGCCAGTCCTAGTTGATGTCGGGGCATCTGGGATACTTTATCCTATTTGGCAGCCAATTGCGCCCGCTGCTATTTATGTCGGTTTTGATCCCGATTTACGTGAAATCCGCGAAATCCCTGATTCAGCATTTCGCCAGGCGATTATGATTAACAAAGCGGTTACACCGCATTCTGATGAAACGGAGGTCAAGTTTTATCTGACTCATTCGCCCTACTGCTCCAGCACATTAATGCCCAACAGCCCTTTATTAGCGCAATATCGCTTTGCAGATTTTTTCATGGTAGAAAACACCATCAAAGCCGCGGCGACTACCTTAAACACAGCACTTGAACAAATTAATATCGCGCAAATTCACTGGCTGAAATTAGACACTCAAGGAACAGATTTAAGGCTGTTCAACAGCCTTAAACCCTCCTTACAAAACAGCATTTTGGCGTTAGATGTCGAACCTGGCCTGATTAATGCATATCAAGGCGAAGACCTATTTACCGATCTTCACCCTGAATTACTGCGGCAAGGCTTTTGGCTATCCCGTGCTGAAATCTTGGGATCCGTCCGCATCAACACAGAAACACAAAAACGTTTTAAAGAAACAGAGGCTAATCTATCGCGCATCCGATCATCGCCAGGATGGATTGAGACACGTTATTTGCGGTCACTGGAATCACTCCAATCTCCGCTGTATACGACACAGGAATATGCACTTTTATGGACTTTTTCCATATTGGATCAACAATATGGTTACGCCCTCGATCTTTTGGCTGATTATGAACGGCGTTTTGGTCGGGACGAAATCAGCCTAAAAATGGAAGCGGAGACATATGCATCTCTGCATCGTTTGCAGCCAAATCCATTAGCAGTGCGCCTCAAGGGTTTGGTACCTCCGGCTTTAAAACGTCAATTAAAAAAATACCTCTAAAGAAATCAACAACTGCTTATGACGATAAAAGTTCTTCATTTGTGTACCCATGACATCAAAGGTGGCGCGGCAACAGCAGCTTATCGCCTGCACGCTGCACTAAACACCACTGAGGCATCTTCTCAAATGTTGGTCGCCAAAAAAGACAGCTTCGATCCCCAAGTTTTTACGCCGCGCAGCCGCACTATGCGCTTAAAAGTTGATTTTGCCTATCGTGGAGATCGCTGGCCTCTTAAGTTTTACCGCCACCGCACCACCTATGATTGGAATATAGGCTGGTTTCCGAATGGTATCGTCAGCGAGATTGAACGCTACCCAAGTGATATTATTCATCTCCACTGGACAGCATTGGGATTTATTCCTATTGGTGCATTACGTCGATTGAGACGGCCTATCGTGTGGACACAATATGATATGGCCGGTTTTACTGGCGGATGCCATTACAGCGGTGTATGTAAGCGCTACGAAGGCGCTTGCGGGGCGTGTCCGATGCTAGGTTCACAGCAAGAATTTGACCTCAGCAGGCAAACATGGCGTTCTAAAGCCCGTGCATGGGCTGATCTCCCGCTCACGATTGTTACGTCAAGCCGCTGGCTGACGGACTGCGCTAAGGCCAGCAGTTTATTTCGCAATCAGCGGATTGAACGTATTCCAAGCGGTGTTGATATAAATCGATATAAACCACAAGATAAAGTGGCAGCACGTAACCTTTTCGGCTTGCCACAAGATAAAAAATTGATTTTATTCGTGGCGATGCGGGCGCTAACAGATCAGCGCAAAGGCATTCAGTACCTCATTCCTGCCCTCAAACAACTTGCTGCCCGTTGGCAAGGCGAGGCAGAATTAGTCATACTGGGTGCGGTAAAATCAAAAGATGCGCCGGATTTTGGCCTACCCGCCCATTATATGGGCTATCTGCATGATGAAGTGAGCATGACTCTGCTCTATTCAGCCGCAGATGTGTTTGTCGCACCCTCTGTGCAAGATAACCTACCTAACACAGTGGGAGAAGCATTAGCCTGTGGGACACCTTGCATCGCCTTCGACATCGGCGGCTTGCCCGATATGCTCAACCATCAGCAAAATGGCTACCTTGTGCGACCTTTTGAAGTCGATGATCTCGCCGCAGGAATCCATTGGGTGCTGGAAGATAACGAGCGGAGGGCAGCGCTTGCCGCCCAAGCCCGTCAAACCGCCGAAGAGCGTTTCGACATCAGCAAAATAGCGGCGCAATATGTTGCGCTCTATGACGATATCCTTAACGCAGGCGCGTCCAATCTTCCCTAACCCCCAATCCATAGACAGGCACATCCGCGACTGGAAGATCAGGCCAACGCGCCCGCAATGTCTCCCCAATGCCTAATGTATCTTGTGTAAAGAAGGTATTCAGCCAAGCTGTGCCATCTTCCACTGGGAGAGTCGGTGGATTCGGCAGCGCTGTAGTTAAAGCTGTTTCTAACCAACTCAAGCCCCTTCTTTCCGGCATGGCATTCATAGCATCAACGGCATCCAGCGCATAAGCCGCCTCGTCCGGCGCGAGCAGCGTTTGTGGCAGCCATTCCCAAACAGCATTTGGCGTTTGCTCAATGCTAAAGCGCGGCGCGGATACCTGCCATGTATCATCTAACTGGGGTAAATCCGGCTGCCAAGCATACGTTTGGTAATCGGTATAGTAACCGAGATTTTGCAAGGTCGCGGCGTTTAAAGTCTCTAATCGTGCCAGCGGCGGTTGAATTATTGGAAGGAAGCGATTTTCTGTCGGGAAAACACCCTCTATAGACGCGTGGCGATAACTATCGGGTAGGCCACCCTGCCCCGGAGCAAATTGGTTGCCATCGCCAGCAACACGGAGACTCCCGGCTGAATCGACATAGGGCGGGAATAAGCTGTAGTTGTAGGCCAACCATACCGGAAAATCAAGCTGGCGTGCGAGACGATCTCTTGTAATTTGAGCCGTCCGATCAAGCAGGGGAATTAAAGATTCAATAGGTCTTGCGAACAAGGTTGGGTATTGGGACGAAATCACCGTCGCGGCACTATGCTGATTTACGGCCTGAATTTCCGCCAATGAATCACGTAAAAGCTGTAAACCAACCCCATAAGAGGGTACTGGTTCGCGTACAGGCGGGGTAGCCTGCCTTGAGGGATAGGTATAAACACTGCCGAAAGCATCCGGCCCCAGCGGATCACGCTGCAAATAACGCCCAATTTGCGGCGAATAGACGCGCCCATTGATGAAGTACAAATTCATTTGTGCATCCCAGAGGATGTCATCTCGTAGAATTTGCAGCGGTGAAATCGCCAGTAGTTCCGCCGGGATTGCACCATCCACACAAGGATCATCATTCGCCAGCGGCATATCCAGTGTCAAGAAACGCCCGGTAGGATCAAAAAGCCAAGCCGGACTCGTTGTATTTTCGTCAATTTGCGCCGCTAGAATCTGGGTGCGCGCATCGTTGAGCAGCCAAGTAACTTCATCTTCGCCTTTTGCTTGGAAGAAACCAGGCAAATCATTGGTTTGCCCGTAATACACTGCCTCTTGTTCGTCAGAACTAGACAACAATGCATTGCTATCACCGATATAATTTAGTGTTTGCCCACCTATTGCGTTTAATCGATTACGTGCGTCATAGATATAAGTCTGCTGAATCGTGCTGGTGTTATCGCGCACACTCACTAAGCGGTTCGCGCCGTCATAGTCATAACGCAAGCAAACAGCCTGATCTTCACCAGATTTAACAGCAATGAGATTACCTGCGTCGTTATAATCATACGTGAAGAGGATAATATCCTGCTGGGCATTGCCACGTATCAGCGTCAATGTAGAAAGCGTTACCGTCGCCAGCGCCAAGAAAAACATCCGGCGGCGATTAGGTGAACGGGTAAACCAGCCGAATAACGGTAGCAGCAGCAAAATCGGTGCAGCTTGTTCAGCGGGTGTCAAGCGACTGATTCGTGTTTCTTTGCGCGTAAGTTGATTGACGTTCTCGTAACTGTAATTGATTGTGACCTGCGTTTGTTCAGGATCGCCGTACTGACGTGTTTCGGTTAAGCGCTGTCCAAGTGGATCATAGGTGAAAGTGAGCAAATAGAGCAGTTGTCCTTTTGCCCGATCATTAATCCTCATCGTCAAGGGGCGACCATCATTATCATAGCCGATCAAGACCACATAACCGCTGCTTTCCAGCGTAAAAAACTCCTCCAACCCGGTGATGCCCAAGCGCTGCACCTCGCCAGAGGAGTCCGTTACATAATCGACAAAGAGGTTGTTTTGCTCATAAGTGACACTCAAGCCATCCAGCAGACGGTTGAGCTGAAGTTCTGCAACTTCCCCATTCGCCCAGATGACTTCGACGATCAAAACACGCCCATCGGTCGTAATCGAATACCCGAAATCCACCAGCGGCGCGTCAGGCGCGCGTTCTGCCGACACATAATCTACGACATCCAAAAATCCACGTTCATCCAGCGCAAAGCGAATTCCCTCGCCTGTGCTGGCATCCGTGATCGTATAGCCCTGATTATTGGCCTCATAAGTGTAAATCAAGCGGTGATTGTTCAGTTCAATTTCGGTCAGCCTGCCAAATTCGTCATAGGTGTAACGCTGCGGATCTGTGCCATTGATTTGGGCCAATTGATCCAAATTGGCATAAATCGGTTGATACAGGCTGCTGCCATTCCCACTTTCTGAGCCATTCACCGCAATAGCTTCCAGTAAACCAAGTGCATCTTGATGCTCAATGTCTACCCCGCCCCATGAGGTTAATTGCCCATCAGGGGAATATGTGTAAACGATTGAAGGAGTCTGACCACCGGGGAAAGTCTGCTCAATCAGCCGACCCAGCGCATCATAGGCATAGTTTTCCAGCACCCTTCCCTGTCCGTCTTGTCCCGCACAATCCTCATAGAATGCGCTGTTTTCTGCCCGCGCACGGCAAATGCCGCTTACTTGATCAAGCGCATCATATTGCAGGAGCAAACGTACCCCTGTGGGGCCGTCTACCGTTGCCAACCGATTAAGCGCATCATAGGTATAATTAAAGGTCTGTCCACCTGCGTTCTGATAGTTAATCAGATTACCCGTATCGTCATAAGAGAAAGTGGTGATATTTTCTTCCTGATCAATATAACGCAAAGGCCGCCCTTGCGCGTCATAATTAAAGCGTTCTGAAGTGCGCCGGATTTCGTCCGTCTGTAAGCAGGCATCCAAAGGTGCGGTGGGGTCATTAGTCACGCTATTGGGGTTAACGCATATTTCGGTGCTGATTTCGATTAGAAGGTCGTTAGCATCATAGGTATAGACGACACGCTGCCCCGGCCCACGTAAGGTAATACTCCGTTGGCGAGAAGCGCTGTCACCGGAAGAAAATGTAAATTGGCGTGTGCTATTGCGTGTCGCCAAGACATTGACAACAGCCCCGTTCCGATCATAACTGTAGGTTGTCGCCCCTTCCCCATCAGCATCACTTTGGCTAACTAATCGATTAAGGGCATCATAGACCAACACGCTGCTCGCCCCAAAACCATCCGTCAATTCCAAGAGCGGCTGACCATCGACATAATTGAACGCCCAAACGCGCCCATCAGCTTCAGCATTTATCAGCCGACCTAACGCATCATACGTAAAGTTCACGCCAGCGGTATTGGGGATTTGCGTATTCAGCAGTTCACCAGCGGGGGTATACGTAAATTCCCGCGCCCAATTGGTGCTGCCCGTCGCATCTTCGATCTGTATTACGCCGGGCGCATCATAAGCCAGTGTCAGATAACGCGCTGGATTGCCGCCCACAGGCTGCGACTGCCGCCAGGCTGCCAACCTTCCAGCAGCATCATAGGTCAATTCATGGGAACGCTCTAAGGTGCTGTCCCCCACCGCATCATCAATACGCCAGACCACGCCAAAGCTGTCAAAACTGTAGCGGGTCAGGTTGCCACGCTGATCGGTTACAACGAGCGTATTGGTCTGATCGTCCCAATCAAATACCGTGATGTTGCCCCTAGGGCCAATAATGCTTGTTAAGCGTAACGGATTATGGGCATCTTCATAAGAATACGTGGTCGTGCTGCCTAGTGGCGAAATCGCCGTTGAGAGCAGCCCAGCCGCATTATATCCGTAAATGGTGGCATTACCTGTGCGCGCATCCTGCTGAACCGTCAACTGCCCCAGGTCGTTATAGACATAAATAGTACCGCGTCTGAGTCCATCCAATTCAGAAGTGAGCAAATCAGCTTCGTTATAGGTAAAAGTAAATGAGGCTTCCGGCGAATTGGCGGTATTCATAGATCGTACCCGACCCAATGTATCGTGGAGATACTCACGTACAAAACCGTTGTCATCTTCCCAACGGATTAAATCGCCTGTCGCATTATAAAGCAGCGTCCAATTGTTGATGCTAGCGGCATCGCTAAACGTGACCAGCACCCGCCATTGATGCGCTTCGGGATCGCCAATATAAGCATAATCTCGCGCTCCAGATTCATCCTCAATACGGACAACACGCCCGGCTGCGTCATAAGTCATCGCCAAGGCAAAAGTCCCGCCAGCACAATCCGGCGTTTCCCCCACCTCGCCTTCGCCCGGCACAGCATAGATAATTTTTTCCACGCCGCCATCAAGTGGGCAGTAGCTCACCCCATACGTTCCGTCCGTGCCATCGGTGGCGGTCTGCGGACGACCCTTAAAATCAACTGTGGCTTGTAAGGAAGGACGCGGCAAAATTTCACCACTGTTAAGCAGCACGTCAATTTGCGCCACTTCCACACTGCTAGGCCGCCCCGCTTGATAACTTCCCCAAGTTTGCTCATTAATCCGCGCCCCGTCGGATTCATCCAATGAAAAACTGATGGGTGCAGCTTGATTAAGCGGGGAAAATTCCCAATTTTGCGTCTCGTCTAGTTCTTCGTCACCATCATCATTGGCTGAAACGCGAGTCACCCGCCGCAACTGCCAAAGCGAGTCGAAAATCATTTCAGATGTAGAAATCAGCCGATTGTTTTGTGCCTCGCGGCTGATAATGCGAAAGCCGTTGGGGTTGTCGCCTATCTGCTTAATACCGACATCTTCTACATCATAGGCATAACGGATGACGCGCCGGAATTCGTCTTCTGTCTGGCGGATTCTGCCAAGTGCATCATAGGTATAGCGGCGTGTTCGGTTAAAAGGCGCTGGCGAACTGACCGACACTTGATAGCCCTTGATGACCATCGGTTCTTCGCCTTCTAACAGTGGATCAAGCACAACCAGCGGGATATAGCTATAAGTTGTGGTTAAGGCGACTGCATTGATCGTTGCATCGCCTTCCAACGGAGTTAGCCAGCGTGTTTCTTCGCTCATGCGCCCGAAGACATCATACGTATAAGTGGTACGCCGCAGGAAGTCCCTACCACCGGGCTGTACCATGCCTGTTTCGATTAAATCCCCATGCCCATCAAAGCGCGAGAGCGTGATCGTCCCAGTGGCATCCGTCAACAAGACATCGGTGGTCAAAGGGGTGGGCGGCGCATAAATGACTGTATAACCACCCGTCAAAGGATCATCGACTTGGATCAGCCGCCCTAGCCCATCATAAGCATAAGTGACGGTGTACCAAGTCGCGGAGTCTTCATCAATGCGGTGGCGTGTGATCGAAGTGACTAAGCCAAGCGTGTTATAGGTGTAATCCGTCTGCGTGGCATCATTGACGCTGGTGAGCGTTGTTAAGCGGCGCAGTTCATCCCAAGTAAAACGATATTCCCCACCATAAGTATCAACATAGCGGTTCAATAAGCCCGTATCAACGTTAATTTCGTAGCTTTGGCTGGTTCCCTCATCAGGGGTGGCGATGTTTTGCAACAGCCCTGTTTCACCATACGTGAGCGTTAGTGTGGGCAAACCGCCCCGGATGTCGATCAAATTGCTGCCAGAATAAACGTAAGCGATGGAGTTGCGTCCGGTGCGACCACTTTCAAACAAAGCCTGCCGCACACCTACCAGCGTTAACAGGCCGTTTTCCCATTGATATTCTGTAGGAACGGCTTCAAATCCGCCTTCACTCGCGAGCGGACTCGTCTCGGAAATCAGCGTATACGCATCGCCCACTTCGCGCAGCACACCATCCGTCAGAATATAGATAGAAGTACGCTCATTGCCATATTCATCTATCACCGTCACCACACGCCGAATAGGTTCACCGCTGTTATCGGTATCCGCCGGGAAAGTAACATTTAAGCGCCGCCATAGGATCGGCTGATCTAGGGCTGGATCAATCACGTCTATTGCCACGATCTGCCCGGATTCGTCATAACTGTAGCGCATCCGTTGGGAAATTGGGGCGCGGGAGTCGTCATGGGCGATTAAATGATTGGCATCGTCATAGGTGTACACCCCGTTTTGCCCATCAGCATAAGTGACATTAACCAACCGCCCTTCCAGATCATATTCATAAGTCGTCTGGAAGCAGTTGAGCGCCGCCTCACAAACAGCAGAATCGACACCGCTTGATGTGTCACGTAAGATGCTGCGGATGACATGATGATCGCTGTTGTAATACAGCTCAAGCTGGCGGGTTGTGGCATCATCCGTAATGATAACGGGACGATCTTCACCTAAAGTACCTGTACCATTTAACGTTGCTTCGCTATCACGCGAATAATCAATCACGATAACGCGCCCTTCACGCGGGTACCCATAACGGGTGATGCGTCCGGCGCGATCAAAAGTATAGGTTAAGCCATCTTCTTGGCGCAACGTCCATGCTGACCGCAAATCTGCTCGATTCAAAATCCAGCCCGGCATCGTTGGGGAGGTTAAATCGCCACCGTCATAACTGGGTTGGCTGCTCAAGAAAACATGGCGGGAACCGCTAGGCGTGATAAACGTGATAACGCCGCGCGGTGCCCATGTCAGATTCAGCCCGACTGGATAGTCAAGGGCGGTTTGCTCATCAATCGGGCGCGAGCTTGTTTGCGGATCAAACGGCGCTTTGTAATCTAAGGCATAGATGCTCGTCCAGCCTGGGCCAAATGCGCCATCAACAGCAGCATAAGCACTATTGTAGCTGCGAGTCAGCGCCAAATCAAAGTCACTGCTATACGGCCCACTCCCCCGCGCCAAGTGATCGGTCATCGCTAACCAGACATTGTTGTTGGCTGGATTTGGATACCCATTCGGCGGACAGTTGGCTTGCGGCAGCAGGGTATTCACCGGATAACATTCTCCGCCTGTATTATTCAATCCACGTGGGAAGTAACCCGCCTGCCCCGGCAGCGCCCGCCCATCAAAGACGGGGAAACCTGACGGCGTAATCAGTTCGACAAAGCCATCGGCGGCAGGCAGCAGCAGCCGTTCTTCGCCGGGGTCACCGTCTTCATTCGGTTTTTCAATAATGTGAATAATTTGGTCAATTTCTTCAAAACTCAACAAGTCCGTCACTGTGCGCTGCGTAACGTCACGTGGCGCATCATCGAAATCTAATTCCAGCGTATTCCCGCTTAAGGAAAAGCGAGTTAATGTCTCCCAATCCAGCCGCAAGGATGCACCTCTATCTGCCAGCGTCACCGCCAGTGGGACGTTTTCTAAGGACGTGCCTTCCTCGACCTCGCGGCGCATATCTACATTCGTTGATTCAACACTCAGCCGATGCTCGCCTGTGAAGGTCGCGCTAAATGCACCTTCCTCCAGCCGCATCTCGGAGTTATCCGCCACGCCTGCCCAAGCTAAAGTCATGTTATGTGGAACCGTCTGCCCTGTCGCATCCGGCGAAAGCAGTTGCATGTTGAAAGAATCGAGCGTCCCTTGAAAGGTAATCTCGCGCTGTGTGGGATCAATCTGCCCGATAAAAGTACGATTGGTATCCGCCGCGCCATCGCCATCATACAGCTTAAAACCCGCGCACTCATCTGTAATCCACACCCCTTGCAGCGCTTCCCAACTCAGTTGGAAACGCGTCCCATCGGCGGTTGTGATGTCCAAGAGATCGCCATTTTGTTGATTGCGAAATTGATAAGCAAAATTTTGTAGATAAAAAATTCGCTGGCGACCCGAAGCCGTCGTCCCGGAGGCGGAAACATCCCCACCGAGAAAATTAATCTGGTCTGCCCAATCATTCAGATAAAGAAAATAGTCGTTGCCGCGTATGCCATAAAAAACCTGCCGCGCCGTGCCGTCAAAGCTGGCGACCAGATAGACCGTACCCGGATGGATATTCACCTGTGCGTCTGGCTCACCGGGCAGCGCTGGGATGGCGATCACTTCCCGACCATTGATAATCTGGGGCTGAGTGGCAAGCGCACCACCGGCGCTGTCATCGCGGAGATTTTGTGTCGGGGCAAGATCACCCCCGCCCGTAAAATCGGCTGTAAAGCGGTAATCGCCAGCGTTTTCGACATCGGCGATATGCACCCGCCGCACAATCAAGGTATAAATCGCACTTTCTGCAAGGATATAACTATAGCTTTCACCCTGCGTAATCGGCTGATAGATCACCCCCGCGCTGTATTCAATCGGGTCTAGCCCTTTGAAGAGTCCAAATTCTAAAGTGAGGTCATTAATCACATCAAAGCGTAAATTTAAGGGCGCATTTTGGATTCGCCCATTTGAATCCGTCGGGCGCTCAATCTGAAATGACCACGTATCGCCCAATGTATCGACAGCAAGGGTGCTGGTTTTGGCTTCGCTTGGTTGCAAGATTCCGCCGCCGAAATTTAGATCATAAGGCGTGATTTCGCGGTTCATCATATAACGCACATCGGAGCAAAAATCGTCTTGCGCTGCATCCTGCGCTTGAAGACGTACCGAAGGTTGCGAAAGAACCATCCAAAAGATTATGACAGCGATACATCCCACTAAAGACACAGAAAAAGATTTCCTGTCTATCGCACCATATCGCATGATTTGCATCTTTTTTACTTTTTTCATAAACATGCTTTCACGTACAGAGGCGCACGGGATGGTGCGCCTCTGCTTCAAAATTGATATTAAAAAGTTTACCGATAAAACTTATCGCGTCAACTTTCCCCCTCAATTGCATCGAGGGCGAGACGCATATCGCCGTGAATCAACACGTCAATCTGTTTGCGCTCATTAGCCGGGTCTTCTTCACAAAACAGATCATAAATCTCCCGCACTGCGTCGCCTTCTTCATTGACTAACACACGCAAGCTCTCAAAGTCGGGGTCACGTTCTTCTAAACGGCTTTGTAGGAAGTTGTAGGTTTCGTTAAAAACTACACAATTAAAGCGGCTGGCGCGGCCTGCATCCCGTAAACCGTCGAGTATATCTTGTATATTGCTCCGTCCGAGAATGAACATCGCCGTCGGAGTCGGAATCGTTGTGACATTGGTTTGTGGCTCTGGCGACGGTGTAATGGTCGGCGTTGGGGTCACTGTTGCCGTTGGGGTCGAGGTCGAAGTAGGCGTTGGGGTCGGTGTGAGTGTATAGGTTGGGGTCGGTGACGCGGTGACTGTGGGTGAAGGTGTCACCGTTAGCGAAGGAGTCACCGTCGGAGTCGGACTCGGTGTGAGTGTTGCGGTTGGGGTGTTGGTCGTGGTTGACGTGCTTGAAGGTGTCACCGTCGGCGTGGTCGTGGGGGTTGGGGTATTCGTCCACGAATCGGCGGTCAACGTTAAATCACTAAAAATGGTCGCTTGAATTTCCAGCGCATTTGCCGTCGCCGTACCAATCGCGCTGATAGTTGAAGTCAGCCTGGCTTGCGCGGTTTCCGTCCGATTCGGAGTCGAAGTCGGTGTAAGTGTTAGCGTCGCGGTAGATGTTTCCGTCAGCGTTACCGTTGGTGTCGAAGTCTCGGTGAGTGTTGCGGTTGACGTTGGAGTCTCAGTGGGTGTTACAGTTGACGTTGGGGTCCCGGTCGGTGTCAGAGTGGCGCTCGGTGAGGCTTCATTACTAACCATACTGCCCTCTCCGCTGACTTGTGCCGTCCCATCCGGCGCAAGCGTGCTACTGCCAGCTCCCCCAATAGCGATATTGGTCGCATCAGCCTCGCCAGTGTTATTTCTATTCGCCAAAAACAAAACAGCGAAGAACAGCAAAACAATCACAAGCGCCATCAGTGGCATCAGACGAGTACGCCTAGGAGATTTTTGTGAAAAAACAGGACGCGGAATAGCAACCGGATTAAAGGTCGGATCGCGCTCAATCGGCATGGCTTCACTGCTAAAAATTTTATCGCTAGATTGCGGGGTCGGCTCAACAGAGCCATCAGGCCGCTGCTGCCTGACCGCCGTAATCACAATATCGAGGTCTTCGTAGCCTTTAATGGCTTTCTCGTAGGCCTCAACAAAATCTTTGGCATTGGGATAACGCTGATCTGGCTTTTTAGCCAACCCTTTCAGCAAGACCTCATCCAACGCTTTGGGCAAAGCCGGATTAACCTCGCTCGGCAGGGGCGGGTCTTTAATTAGATGTTGATTGATGATGACGAGGGGGTCTGTTCCTGTAAACGGCAGGCTGCCCGTCGTCAGCAAATAGGCGATAACGGTAAATGAGTATAAATCCGACAGATGATCGAGCAATTCGATCTCGCCTCGTGCTTGTTCCGGCGACATATAATGCGGCGTACCCGGCATCTGCCCCACTATCGTCAGGCGGGTATGTTCCATCTCCAAAACACGCGCAATCCCAAAATCCGTCAGCGAAGCGTGGGTGTCATCCTTCATCAGGATGTTACCAGGCTTGAGATCACGATGGACGATATTCTTGCCATGCGCGTAATCCAGCGCACTGCCGATTTGGGCCAAAAGACGGGCGCTCGCTTGCAGGTTAATGCGGGCGATGGCCTTTAAACGCTCAGAAAGGCTGCCTCCCGGCATATATTCCATCGCAATATAAGGGCGGTTTTGGTAACGCCCAAAAGCGATGTATTCTACAATGTGGGGATGGCGCAAGCCCTTCATGATGACGGCTTCACGCTCAAAACGGAAAACGACCTCTTCATGCTCCAACCAATTGGACTGAAGAAGTTTTAGCGCAACCGAATTTCCCTCCGCGTCACGCGCTTTATAGACGACAGCCATGCCGCCAGCTTTAATGCGCTCCTCGATAAAGTAAGCGTCTATTTGTGCATTTATTATAGGTTCGTCCACGACACGTCACCAACGCTGCGTTAGAACAAAACAACATCTCCCTGCCGCATATTATAGCGGGTTTATTTTAGATAAACATCTACCTTTCAGTACCTATTTGTAGGACTAAAGTTAAGATCACCTAACCAATAGGTTATTTTATTACTTTAAAGCGTTTTATATTTCGTAATAGGCATAATTTTCTTCACAAAATTGATTTTAATTTTCTAATAAAATTTAAATCAATTAATTCTCAATTATTTATTGCTGATTTTGCGATAGGATAAAAGTATTGAATTTAAATTAAAAATAACTGTTTTAAATAAAAACAGACAATACTTCAACAAGGAAAACAACTATGTACCGCCCCATCGCAAAACTCATCGCCGTCCTCGCAGCCGCGTTTTTCTTTATCTCATTGAATATCCTGACCGCACATGCTGGCGGCAGTTTAAGCATCAGCATCCCGGCAATTGGCGTTGATGCCCCTATCGTCACTATTGGCATTCGCACCTTCTCTGATGGCAGCGTCACTTGGGACACAACCAATCTCACGACGCAGGTCGGCTATTTGGATGGCACTTCTTGGTTTGGCGAGGGCGGCAACATCGTCCTCGGCGGACATTCCGAACTGGCAGAACGCGCTCCTGCTGTGTTTTATCGTCTGGATGAACTCGTTGTTGGCGATGAAATCATCATCAATACAGGTAATGGAGAACGCCGCTACACCATCACCCGCACATTTGATGTGGATGCTTCTGACCTCAGCATCGTCTACCCTACCAACCACGAACAACTTACGATCATGACGTGTGACACCAGCTCCTATGTCAATGGTGCGTATACCCGCCGCACCGTTGTGATCGCTGTACCAGCATGATCCAACGCCAACCGCAGCAATGGATGAAGGGCGCATTATCTTTGCGCTCTTTTTTGCCGATAAAAAGCATTTTACATATTGAAAGCCTATTTAAGGGAAGAACTCTTTGATGTCATTGATTAACCACGTTTATAGCTTGATTGCACGTCTTGAACACATCGCAATCAAAGCACTAACGCAATGTTCGATTACCGTATCGCTGGTCAAAGAATCAGATTGTGAAAAACAGGATCGGGCATTGGCGAAATTTATGGTTAATTTTTTAAATGCCGTGCTGTACGCGCTTTTCATTTAGTCAGTAGCAGCATCAAGCAAACTACCCTTATTCACCCCTCCCCTATTTGCGTCCCAACTGCGTAATCTTTTAGCAATACTCTCGTTATGTTCTCGCAAGAGTTCCGGCGCACTCTTACCTATGTTCCACCCCTACAACGCTCAACTTCAATAAATTTAGGACTTTCGCTCACGCATTTACCCCACCCCTAAATCCCCTCCCCATTGCATGGAGAGGGGACTTCAAGATGCGTTTTTCTCCCCCTCTCCAAGTATTGGAGAGGGGGCCGGGG
>DAOTTO010000304.1:0-16293 GCA_034437895.1 Anaerolineae bacterium
GGAAAATGACCGCTAGGGTCTGTTCGATTGACCGGATTGCCGTGTGCATAAGCATATCCATTCAACGACATAGGATCATTCATTGAACCTTCAAATGTGTCCTGCGAGGTAAACGTCCCCAAATTTGGGCTGTAGTAACGGTCACGTAGATATACCAGTTCATTTAGATCTGTCGGCTCACCTGTGTAACCGTACATAGATTGATCGGGGCCATTGGCGATGATGCGATTGCCATAAGAATCATATGTCATCGTCTGTAAGATATTCGAGCCGTTATCGACCACACCACGCACACTGCCGAGACCGTCATCGAGCATCCACGCCCAACCGTCTTCTGCTTGCTGTGTGGAGAAGGTAGATTCTGCCGCTTTTGATGGCGGCTTAGATTTGAGATCAAGCGGTTTCATTCTTTGACTGCGTTTTTTACTCATTTTGTTTTCTCCTAAATTTATTTTAATTTTATATACAGCATACACCCAATTGAGATCAAAAGGGTGAACATTTGTACGAACATTTGTTCCTATTTCAAAACAAAACAGTGATGATCTTGTCATTACATGGAACACCGGACGCGACGGCACGATTGGACAAGCAACCCCCTTTATCGCCCTGCAAACGTATTGGGACGGGCGCAAAAAATAACGGCAAAATTTTGCGCCCTGAGTGCGATTACGGTATAGTTTATCCATCGACAAATCATAATTTTGGGCGCGATGCTGTTAACACCGCCCCCAAGCCGACATGAGAAAGGAACTTCCCATGCACAGTAAGTTTGATTCTAACATCTCCCCTCCCTGTAATCTACCCAAGTTGTTTAAGGATAAAGCGCGATGCGTCATCTATTTGCGTTGTTAGCAGCTTTTTTCGCGGGACTCTGGCTCAACGAGCGTTTTCATCGTCAGCGGGCAGAACAAATCGCAGCGCAATCTGCCCCTAAACCGCTTGATCGCCGTTCTGCTAAAGAACTGATTCCCGCGTTAAAGAAAGACATTTACAGCTTTGACACAAAAAGCAGTCTGCTGCGGCATTTTAATCAAATTTTGTGGAAAAGCCGGGAAGTCGAACTCACGCCTTTGCAATTCAAGGAATTGAGTGATGACCTCATCGTGATAGCAAGTTTTCTGGCGAACTGGGACGAAGAGCGCGATAAGATGAGGGACTACAATGAACTATAGAATTGATCTGCTGATTAACGAAGCGGAAGAGATGATCGGGGAAATCAGCCCGAAAACGGCGGATGGTCGCAAACATATCCGCCGCCTGCTCCGTATGATCGAGATTGCCGAAGCTGAGGCCGACGATTTTGCCGACCTTTTAAGCGAACTTGACCTGATGCGCCGCCAATATGCAAGCTATCCACCGATGCCGCTTGATGATGGCGATGACGACTATGAGGATGAAAACTAACCTCTGCTACTTTTAATTGTTAGGACTTTTATGGGGCAAGGTGGTATGTCAAATCACTTTGCCCTGTCTTGCAATCTAAATGATCGCGCCGACGCTCCGTAAGTGGTCTTTTACATCGTCAACTTTGGTCGCCATCATCACATGCTCGATGCTGATGCACACCAGAATCGCTATCGCGCCGAGGACGTGCTGACCGTCACCCCGAAGTGCCTATGTATTCACCGCTAACGGAGTTCCCCGAAGGGAACTAAGTCTGGTCAGCACGGCTTGCATTTCGGCAAACTAAGTTTGCACCAAGCCCCTAGCTTTAGCTATGGGGTCGCTGACTCTGAACATGATATGGTAAAAATCCCTCGTATCTTTTTTGATCGCTTGGCTTATGCCGCTTGATGTGCAAAGTCCAGCTTAGAGGCTATTTGAAAAGTCAGGTTTGAGCTTTCACTATTGCAACCTTATTCATCCAGGAAAACCTGCACGGTGCCACGTATCCCGACACCAACAGACTCACCTACCGCGTAATCCGCTTCCGCAGTGCTGCGGACAACAAGAGGCGTTCCATCGACAAGGCGGATGCCGATGCGCTGGTCGTGTCCATAGAATTCGCGCCATGCGATGCTGGCGTGGGCCTGCGAATTCTGGGCATTGAGTTGAAGCCATTCAGGACGTATGAGTATCGTGACTGAACCATACGCTGAGTTATCCAGCGGCAAGCGCCCTAAAATACATTCTACAGTTTCACCATGAGCGACACCGGGGAGAAAATTGGATTCACCCACGAATGCGGCTACCTCTGGTGTTGCCGGGTGATGGTAAAGGCGTTGCGGCGTTGCCACCTGTGCGACACGTCCAGATAACATGACCGCCACTTCATCGGCAAGGCTGAGGGCTTCTTCCTGATCGTGAGTGACGAACACACAGGTGATACCAGCCTGTTTGAGAATGGAACGGACTTCGACACGCATCTGCCCGCGCAGTGCAACATCCAGATTAGAGAACGGCTCATCTAGCAGCAGAATATCGGGTTGAGGGGCGAGTGCACGTGCGAGTGCAATGCGTTGCTGCTGTCCGCCGGAAAGCTCGTAGGTCATCCGTTCACCAACATCGGGTAAGGCGACCAACTTGAGCATTTCCATTACACGCCCCAGTTTTTCGCCTTTGCTGCCTTTCAACCCGAAGGCAATGTTATCTGCTACGGACAGATGCGGAAACAACGCGTACTCTTGAAAAACCATCCCCACGCGCCGTTCTTCGGCCGGGATACGCACTGCTGCTGAGGCGACCACCTGTCCATTGATGGCAACCGTGCCGCTATCAGGAAATTCAAAACCTGCAATCAGGCGCAGCGTCGTGGTTTTGCCACAACCGCTTGGACCTAGAAGCGCCATGATCTGCCCGGCACGCACTGACAGACTCACATCCCGAAGCACTGGCGTGTTGGGATATGATTTCGAGAGATGTACAATTTCCAGTGGGTTCATCACAGGGGAAACCAATTCACTCAGCGCCACGCCCTATCTATGCTTTTCCTGCCGCAGAATAATGAAAAGTGACAGCGCAGATACCCCGATGAGCATCAGTGCCGGACCGCCCAGTCTGGACATCTGTACCTGTGCGTGTGCCGTCCAGATTTCCGTCGGAAGCGTTTCAAAGCCCGTCGGCGCGAGCAGCAGCGTCGTTGGGAGTTCCTTCATCGTGCTTAGGAACACCAGCGCCATGCCAGCGAGGATGCCCGTACGCGCCAGCGGCACGATAATCCGCAGCGTCACCTGCCAAGGGCGTAAACCGAGGCTCCGGCCGATTTCCTCAAAACGCGGGTTGATTTGAGTCAGCGCGCTCGACGTTGCACCAATGCTCAGAGGCAAGAAGCGCGTGCTGTAGCCGAGGACGAGCATGGGCAGCGTTTGGTAAAGCGCGGGCAGGTAATTGGCAGTGAAGAAGACGAGTGCCAGCGCCACCACCAGCCCCGGCAGCGCATTACCGAGATAGGTAAACTGCACCATCCAACGGTTGAGACGGGTGGCTGCCCGCGCTGAGAGCAGCGCTGGCGGCAATGCCAACACAGCGACGACGATGGCGGTCATCCCTCCCACGCTGATCGTGTTAAGGGTGGGTTGCAGCAGTTCAACAGATTTTTCGCCTGCACCCCGCAGGAACCAGAAAGTGAGTACGGCTACCGGAGTCAGCACACCAACGATCATTAACATCCCACAAAACAGCAACGCCGGAGTACGCCATTTGCCCAGCGGTACGGGGGACATTTGCCGCTGACAGCCAACCCCGATGCGGTAGTTATGACGCTTGTTGGCGACGCGGCGTTCCAGCGCAATCAATCCAATTGTAACAACTACCAGCACCAATGAAAGAATTGCGGCACGGTGGCGGTCAAACGAACTAGTGTATTGCAGGTAAATGACGCGGGTAAAAGCATCGTATCTCATCAACGATACTGCGCCGAAGTCGCTTAAGGTATAGAGCGCGGTCAGCAGCATCCCGGATGCCAGCGCTGGACGAAGCTGCGGCAGCGTTACACGTAGAAACACTCGCCAACGGCTGAGTCCGAGGCTGCGTGCCGATTCCTCAAGCGCAGGATCCATGTTGAGCAAAGCTGCTCGTACTGGCAGGACGATGTATGGATACGTAAACAGGGTAATCGCCAGAAATGCGCCCCAGAAACCGTAAATGGACGGAAGTTCAGTGATACCCAACGGTTCAAGCAGCGATTGCAGCAGTCCACGCGGACCAAAAGCAGCAATGTACATCATCGCGCCAATGTAGGACGGGATGACGAGTGTCAGCAGACCACCAACCAACCAGACTCGTCGCAGAGGTAAATCCGTGCGCGCCGTGAGCCAAGCGAAAGGGACACCAATCAGCGCGGCGGCGACCACGACAGCGGCGGTCAAAACCAGACTGTTTATGATGATAGTGAATGTGCGCTCGTTGAACAGGTAACTAAGTCCCTCCTGCCCTGCACCAAGCGCCCGCACGACCAGATAGACCAATGGCAGCGACACCAGCGCAACAATCAACACGGTCATCGTTTGGAGTATGGATGGCAGTCGGAAGGGAATACGCACCGGAAACGCCAGCATCATACGGAGTGTAGTATTGCGAAATGTCTGCGTAATCTGCATTCAAAATCCTATCTTACGGGTAGTGCGCTTGCTCAATAATCAACTGATCTCAAGGATGCCTTGCCCCTCTTCATCAAGAGAGGGGCTAAGATAGCAGACACACTTACGGGAGCGCTCCGGTTTCGCTCAAGAGTTCGAGCGTCGCCTCCAAATCGCTTAAATCACTTAGGTCAAGCGTAGGGACTCCGATCTCGGCAAGCGGGCGAAGTTCAACACTCGGCTCGATACCTTCTACCAACGGATATTCGTAAGTTTCTGCCGCGAAGTATTCCTGTGCCGAATTGCCGAGCAAGTATAAGATTAAGCGCTGCGCGAGTCCCGGTTGGTCACTTGTATTGACCACGCCCGCGCCAGCGACATTCACCATCGCGCCGGGATCGCCCCCAGAGAAGAAGTAATTCGCCGCCGGGACATCCGGGTTATCGGACAAAAATCCATACAGATAATAATGATTCACCACACCGACTTGCACTTCGCCATCAATCACCGCTTGTACAACAGCGGTATTATTCTCGTAAGCCACGCTTCCGTTAGCAACCATCGCTTGCAACCATGCGCGCACTGTATCATCACCCAACAGCAAGCGCATCGCTGTCACCTGTGCTTGGAATGAGCCGTTGGTGGGGGCCCAACCGACGCGCCCTGCCCATTCTGGGTTCGCTAGGTCGAGGATTGAAGCAGGCAGGTCTTCCTCCGTCAGCGCTTCGGTATTATAAACTAGCACGCGGGCACGTCCAGAGAGACCCACCCATAGACCGTCATCCGAGCGGAATTCAGCAGGGACGCGCGCCAGGATGTCCGAGGGTAGCGGCATCAAACGACCTTCCTGCGCCAACGCACCAAGCGCACCTGCATCCTGGGCAATATAAACATCGGCAGGACTGTTATCGCCTTCTTCCAAAATCACAACAGCCATCTCTGCGGTGTTGCCATAGCGCACTTCTACTTGTACCCCTGTTTCGTTGGTAAACTGATGCAAAATCGGGGCAATCAAATCTTCACTTCGTCCAGAGTAGACGGTCAATGTTTCGCCACTTAAGGGAACTTGAGCAACATCCTGCGCTGAGACTGGCAGTGTCAAAGCGGTCAGCAATATTAAGACCGCGTAACGTGCAAAACGCATTTGGGAATCTCCTGTAAAAATAGATGTGACGAACTGAGTTCGGCGCTGAACTATGCCTCATTTTGCCAGCCTTCACAGTGAATTTCTACGCTTGTGGTTAAATTCTCAAATCCGATGGGCGTAAACTCTGATTAAACCGTAGTATGATGAGAAGCCTTCAGTGATAGAAAATCGAACATGCGGGCGGTTAAACCTGATTTTGCTGTAAGTGCCATCACTATAAAACGCCCATTCACTCAAGCGTTCTACATAGAGTATAGAAGAACCCGCAATTTTACCCAGCACTTGTCAAAATTGACGGTCAAGACCAACTTGTCTCTTAGGTTTTCCTCCACTGAATCGGGGCAAGCTCAAACCGCCAGCCACTGAAAAGCGGTAGAAATCACCTATGCAAATGTACATTTTCTACCATTGATATCGCTGGTCTGGGCTGCGGTATCCATGTTGGTCCATCGATGTAGGGGATATCGTTTTCCCATAGCAGGCGATCGATCCGCATTAGCCGATCTGTCATCGCCGCGTCCCATGCGTGATATACAATATACTCAGTGCCATTTGCGCCTTCGACAAAGGAATTATGACCAGGGCCAATGACTTTACCCGGTAAAGAACGCATCAGTGGGCCGTTTAATTGAGCCGGACTGTGATATGGCCCTAGTGGATAATCGGCGACAACATATGCCACGCCATAATTGTCGTGTTCCCAAGCACCACCGCTGTAAAAGCAGTAATAACGCCCGTTGTGGATTCGTAAGGCTGCCCCTTCGATGGTGTGCCAGTCGTAGATTGCGCCATACATTGGACGCTGTGCCTGGAAAAGCTGCCAATCGGCGTGAGGACGCACGACAACTTGTGGTTGCCTTGCCAACGTAACCATATCAACCATCCTATCAACGACAATGCCTGTCCCAACCCGATAATCGCCTTCCAGAGTCAAAAAATCCCGCGCATAAAACAGATACCACTGTCCATCAGCATCACAAAAAGGATGCGCGTCAATCGTGAAAGGGTCATTGGGAGCCAAAATCAGGCCGCAATCGGTGAATGGGCCGGTTGGCTGCGTGCTGGTGGCGACGCGTAGTTGATGATCGTGCCCATTGATGCCGCTGGCAGAGTAATACAGATAAAACACACCGTCATGAAGTGCCACTTCCGGTGCCCAAAATGCCTCTGCGCCGGGCAGGGGAGCCAATGCCCAACCACACCGTTCCCAATGCGTCAAATCAATCGAACGCAGCAGTGGAAATTGTTCGCCCGCTGCCGATGCAGGGCCAGTGCCATAGGCATAATAATGCCCGTTATGGCGCAGAACAAATGGATCAGCCATGTAATCGGGATAGACCGGGTTCGTGTAGGTGGAAGATGATGACATAATGCCTCAATAGTGGTGCTGATTTGCCGCCGAAAAATATAGCGCACTTGCGCCGGAATGCACAATATTGACAAAACTTTGGATCGTTATATAATGCAGGAAAATTACATTGATGCAGCTTTATATGTTGCACTTACTTTAGAATGACTATTCCTTATCGAATATGATGGCTTTTGTGATCATTTTCGCAAAGTGAAACAGTAAAACCTGCTTAATATTACATTTTAGTGAAAAATCGTTATGACGCAAGAACCATTAGATCATTTAGAGACTGTTTCGCTTTCGGGGCGTGTCCTCACGATTAATTTGAGCCACGACTCGGAAGAAGTTGAGCAGATTCTTAAAGGGTTGGCTTCCGATAAGCGCATCGAGATTTTGCGCTATCTTGCCGGGCATAGTGGCAGCGTTAACGAAATCGCCGAAGCGCTGGATTTGCCCGCTTCTACCGCCACCATGCACATTAATCTGCTGGAAAAAGCTGGCCTCATCCGCACTGAACTCAAACCTGCCAGTCGCGGCTTACAAAAAATTTGCTTCCGGCTGTATGACCAGATTGTGATGGCGCTGCCCGGCGGCGAACGTCCCTCTGAAAATACGGTGGATATTTCTATGCCTATTGGCGCGTATGTCGATTGTCGCGTTACGCCCACCTGCGGCCTAGCCAGTGAGACGGGCATTATCGGGCATTTTGACGACCCCGATACATTCTATGACCCAGAACGCTTTCGCGCCCAACTGCTGTGGTTCAAACAGGGCTACGTTGAATATCGTTTTCCCAACCGCCTCCCCGCCAACGCCGAGCTGGAAAGCATCCAGATCAGCCTTGAGTTGTGTTCAGAGGCTCCCCTGAATAACGAAGATTGGCCTTCAGACATCACGTTATGGATGAATGAGACGGAAATCGGCACTTGGACGAGTCCCCGCGATTTCGGCGGCGAACATGGCAACCTCACGCCTGACTGGTGGGAGGAATGGAACTCACAGTATGGCCTTCTTAAAATGTGGAAAGTTACGCCGGAGGGCGCTTATGTCGATGGCATTCGCGTCTCTGCCGTCACTGTTGACGCGCTCAACATTGGCAGCGGCGGCTTTATTTCGGTACGCATCGGCATTAAAGACAATGCCGTGAGGATTGGCGGGATTAACATCTTTGGTCGGCATTTTGGCAATTACCCGCAGGATATTGTGATGCGTATGCGGTTTCGTCCAGTTAATCACCATCCATAAAGGAGAAGCCTATTTTTTGACGTTGATAAAGAACAATCAATGATTGATAAATGCTTGTTTAAAGGAGAAAGTCAAAATGTTCAAACGTACTCTCGTTTTAGTTCTTGTCGTACTGCTCGCACTGATTGCTGCCCCTACCATCGCTCAGGATGCGGCTGAACTTCCTGCCGATTGTGGCAGCGTGAGTCTTGAATACTGGAACCCATTTACCGGACCTGACGGCCCATTCATGGGTGAGCTTGTCAACGCCTTCAATGACTCCCAAGATAACATTGACGTGACGATGACCACCCAGAGCGAATATTACACCCAACTTAGTACTGCCGCCGCCTCTGGTTCTTTGCCTGACGTTGCTATTGTTCATGCTGACCAAATCGCAACACAGGTCTACCGTAATGTCCTGCGCCCCATCGACGCTGTTGTCGAAGAAACTGGGATTAACGGTGACGATTTCCCCGAAGCCGTATGGAATGCGGGCGAAGTGAATGGCTCACGTTATTCTATTCCGCTTGATATTCATCCGATGACGATGTTTGTGAATATGGACTTGCTCACAGAAGCGGGTATTGATGCAGCACCCACTACCCCTGAAGAATTTGCCGCCGCCGCAGCCGCGCTGACCAGTGGCGACAACAACGGTTTCATGCTAACAACCGGCTTCCCGATTAGCCAGATTTTCGAAATGCTGCTGTTTCAATTTGGCGGCACATCCTTTAATGAAGATGGTACAGAAGCCGCTTGGAACAGCGAAGCCGGTGTGCTAGCAGCACAATGGCTTTTGGATGCACAGGCTAGCTATTCGCAGCCTAATCTGGAAGTGGATGCTGAGCTAAATTCCTTCAAAGGCGGAACTGTTGGCATGATCTGGAACGGCATCTGGCAGACCACTAATGTCACAGGTGAAGGCGTTTTCTTTAATGGCGTTGCAACATCTGTACCCCAAGTCGGTACTCAGATGGCAGTGTGGGCAGGTTCGCATCAATTAACCTTGCCAACCCAAGCCGATGAAGACCCATGCCGTGACACCGCAGCAGGCATTTTTATCCGCTATTTGCTCGACAACTCCATCACCTGGGCGCAAGCGGGTCAGCTTCCTGCCAATAACGTTGTTCGTGAAAGTGAAGCATTTGCGGAAGTTCATCCTCAGGTTGATATTGCGGCTGGTTCGGCGGACTATGTATTCTTCCCACCCTCCGTTCCCGGCATCACCGATGCGTATGGTCCGTTGGGTGAAGCCATCAGTGCTTTGCTCTCTGGTAATGCAACCGATATACAGGCCGAGCTAGACAATGCAGCAGAACGCGCTAACCAGATTCTTGAACAAAATCGCGAAACATACGGCGACGCACCCCAAGGCTAATTTCGTAAAGTAGCCAACAACGGTTGAAGTCACTGGATTTCAACCGTTGCCTCGCTTTATAAAAGTAAAGTTTTTGTATCTTATAAATGCAGGCGAAAGGGAGAATCATGACGGTCAGCACAAAAGAAATAGCTGCTGCGATGCCTGTACAAGGCCGAAAGGTTCGCTTTGATTGGGTGCCTTATTTATTTATTTTGCCGCACTTCCTCTTTTTTGTCGTTTTTGCCGCCTTTCCTTTCTTCTTAGGTCTCTTTATCAGCTTTTTTGAGTATGATATTTTACGACCTGAAGCGACCCAATTTGTCGGTCTTAAAAATTATCTCAGTCTGTTTACACGCGGCACAGTTGAATTTCCGGTTTTTTGGAACGCGCTGATTAACACGATTGAATTTGTGCTGATGAGTGTGCCTTTTCTCGTGATTATCCCGTTGTTTCTGGCCCTACTGCTGAATACCAATCTGTCGGGGAAAAATGTCTATCGTGCGATTTACTTTGCCCCTTGGGTTATGTCATCGGCAGTTATTGGCTTGCTTGGTTTCTGGATTTTCCAAAGTCAGGGCGGCTTGTTGAATTATTACCTAAAAGATTTAGGGATTGATACGCCGCGCTGGCTGTCGTCTATGCCCTGGGCGTGGGTTTCGATCTTAATCGTTACTGTGTGGTGGACGAGCGGCTTCAATATGATTATCATTTTGGCTGCTTTACAGAATATCCCGGCAACGCTGTATGAGGCAGCCTCGATTGACGGGGCATCGTGGTGGCAGCGTTTCCGTTACGTCACTATCCCTCAGTTACGCCCCGTATTGGTGTTTATAGTTATCATCACAATCATCGCCTCATTTAATCTTTTTGCTCAACCTTTATTTATGACCAACGGCGGACCGGCACAATCCGGCGGCGGCGGTTCGACAGAGCCGATTATGCTGCGAATCTATAACGAAGGCTTCGTGCGTAACCGGATGGGCAGCGGTGCGGCAATGTCGTTTGTCGTCGCTTTGATTATGATTTTTGTTTCATATTTTAACTTCCGCCTTTTTAGAACACGCGAATAGATGAGGGGATGATCGCATGACCACTATAAATGAACCAAACGTTGTTCAGCGTGTATCCCGCGATTGGCAGCAGAGCCATCGCTTCCAGCGAATCATCCTCTACGCAGTGCTGACCGCAATTGCCCTGCTAGTCATCTTGCCTTTGCTGTGGATGCTTTCAACATCTTTAAAACCCAAATCGGAATGGTTCCTGCCTCAAATTTACTGGATTCCGAGAACGTTTACGTGGAATAATTACCAAAAAATTCTGGATAATGACAGTCTGCCAATTGCGCGCTGGTTTTTTAACAGCATTTTTGTCTCTTCAACGGTCACTGTGTTGATTCTGATTATTGATTCAACAGCGGCCTATGCATATGCCCGTATGGAATTTAAGGGAAAGCGTATGCTGTTTGGGCTTTTGCTGGCGACCCTTTTTCTGCCCGGCATTATGTTCCTTGTGCCTAATTTCCTGACCGTTACAAAACTAGGACTGCTCAATAATTATGCCGGGGTAATCGTGCCGGGACTTGCTGGCGTATTCGGCGTTTTCTTTATGCGGCAGTTCTTTGAATCGCTGCCTAAAGAGCTGGAAGAAGCCGCCTATATCGACGGTGCGACCCGTGTGGAGACATTTTTGTACATCGCCCTGCCTCTGGCAAAACCAGCCTTAGCAACGCTTGGCATTATCACATTTCTCGCTTCATGGAATGATTTTCTGTGGCCTCTGCTGGTGCTTAAAGATCGGGAACTGCTCACGCTTCCTCCCGGTTTGCGGACGCTGCAAGGCGCTTATACATCTGAGTATGGTCAGATGATGGCTGGTGCGGTAATTACATCTATTCCGGTGCTTTTCCTTTATATCCTCTTGCAGCGTTATATCGTGGAAAGCGTTCAGACGACAGGACTGAAAGGCTAGATTATGAAACTTCTGCGGCGGTACTCTCCGCGTACTTCATTTGCATTTCTTTTAATCGCTTTAATTCTGTTAGGGATTAATGTGTCTGCACAATCTACAGATCTCATGCTGCAAAACCCGGTTATCAATGCCAATTTCCCCGATCCGTTTATTTTGAAGGTCGAGGATACGTATTACGCTTATTCGACGAACTCTAACAGCCGTAATGTGCCAGTTGCCACTTCAACCGATCTCGTCAATTGGGATATGGGTCGCGATGCGCTGCCCTCACTGCCCAGTTGGGCGAACTTGAGGGGTGGCTATGTATGGGCACCGGAAGTGCTGCGGATAGGCGAACAATATTTGCTGTATTTCACCGCCCGCGACAAAACTTCTGATCTACAGTGCATTGGTCTGGCAATCAGTGATGCCCCCGAAGGGCCATTTCGAGATCACAGCGATACGCCGTTCATCTGTCAGTCAGATGAGGGCGGTTCAATTGATGCCAGTCCTTTCCGTGACGAGGACGGTAAGCTTTACCTGTATTGGAAGAACGACGGCAACTGCTGCATGATGGCAACCTATCTCTATGCACAAGAGCTTACGCCAGATGGAACGGGTTTGGTGGGCGAACCCGTCCGGCTGATTCGCAATGACCAACCCTGGCAAGGCCCGGTTGTTGAAGCACCTACCATGTGGCGGCGAGGTGATCAGTATTATCTCTTTTACTCCGGCAATGTCTATGCGGGTGAAGCGTATGCAATCGGCTATGCGGTTTGTGAAACCCCGCTTGGTCCCTGCGAAGATGCTGAAGAAAGTCCTATTCTTTCAAGCGATATGGAAAGCCAGCCGCTCATCGTTGGGCCAGGACATCAAACGATTTTAATGGATGAAGCTGGAGAAACCTGGCTCATTTACCATGTGTGGCAAGTGACCAGCGGCGGCTCCTTGACGAACAACCGCCAGGTGTGGATGGATCGTCTGGTGTGGATTGATGATCGTCCCAGGGTAGAGGGGCCGACTCGTGATCCGCAGCCTGCGCCTGTGACACAAGGACAATAGGGCAATTCAATCGCCTGATTCCTCAGCCGTATCTCGCGATAGTAGGAATAATTTCGGCTGAGGTCTTATTTTAACGCTGAAAAAAGGAACGATTGATGGACACGCCCCGCCCTGAATATCCCCGTCCGCAGTTTGAGCGTGCAGAATGGTTGAACCTTAATGGTGAATGGCGCTTTGACTTTGATGATGCCAACACAGGCTTAAACGAGCGGTGGTACACACATCATACATTTGGTCGCAAGATTGTTGTTCCGTTTGCTTTTCAAGCGCCCCTAAGCGGCATTGGCGAAATCGACTTTCATAATGTCGTCTGGTATGAGCGCGACTTTGATCTGTCGGAAGCATGGACGGGAAAAAGCGTGTTACTGCATTTTGGCGCGGTTGATTATCGGGCGTGGGTATGGGTGAATGGCATATTCGTCACACTACATGAGGGCGGTCATGTGCCGTTTCAGGCCGATATCACCCATGCACTGCAATCCGGCAGCAACCGCATTACGGTACGTGTTGAGGATAATTCGACAGATTTAGAACAGCCACGCGGCAAACAGTATTGGGAGCGCGAATCAAAATCCATTTTTTATACGCGCACCACTGGAATCTGGCAGACGGTATGGCTGGAGCCAGTCTATGAAACCTATATAGATCATTTCAAAATTACCCCTGATATTGATACTGGACAGGTGCAGCTTCAATTTGTATTAGGTGGTTTTTCGCCCAATGTGAAGATTGAGGCGCAAATTGCGTTTAATGGCACCGTTATTACATCATACACGCATGATGCGGGAGCAGGACGCTCGTTCACAGCGATTTCACTTGGCACAGCGGAAAACATTCACCTTTGGAGTCCAGAAAAACCATCGCTTTATGATCTTACACTGCGCCTTTCTCGTGACAATGATACGCTGGATGAGGTCAAAAGCTACTTTGGGATGAGGAAAATTTCGATTGAAAACAGCAAAGTGCTGCTGAATAATCAACCGTACTATATGCGTCTGGTTCTCGATCAAGGCTATCATCCCGACGGCCTACTGACGTTCCCATCCGATGAAGCGCTCAAACGTGACGCGGAATTAACCAAAGCGATGGGCTTTAATGGGGTACGCAAGCATCAAAAAGTGGAAGAGCCGCGTTATCTCTATTGGGCAGACCACCTCGGATTACTTGTTTGGGGTGAAATGGCGAACAGCTATCGTTATTCTGAATCATCCGTAGAGCGTATTACCCATGAATGGCAGGAGGCTATTCAACGCGACTTTAACCATCCATCGATTGTCGCTTGGGTGCCGATCAACGAAAGCTGGGGCGTACCGAATTTGAAAACCGATCCGCGCCAGATCGATCATCTATTGGCACTGTATTATCTGGTGCGCTCGATTGACCCGACGCGGCTGGTGATTTCCAATGACGGATGGGAACATGCCAAAACTGACCTGCTAACTATTCATGATTACGAAGGCAAAAAGGATATTCTGCGGGAGCGGTACGGTACGCTGGAAAGTATCTTACAAGCGCGTCCAGCAGATCGTGATCTATATGTATCTGGTCATGCTTATTGCGGCGAACCCATTTTAGTGACGGAATTCGGCGGCATCGGCTATCAAAAGGACATGCAGCAAGGATGGGGTTATACAACTGCGGGCGATGATGAAGATTTTATCTATCGCTATCAGGCTGTCATCACTGCTATCTTAGAGTCGCCGTTGGTACAAGGCTTTTGTTATACCCAATTGACTGATGTAGAACAAGAAATCAATGGCCTATTGACGTATGATCGACAGCCGAAAGTAGATTTAACGATTATCAATAAGATTACTGCTAGGCAATAATGATGTCTATGGATTTTCACCCAAAAGCCATCGAACCAACCAATTGAGTTAAGGCACAAGACGACAGCTCATGGCGACGAAGTACAGCTAAATATCGGCTTTATATCCATCTCATATGCACCAACTATATCACGCCAGCGTGGGCCACCAAAAACATCTTCGCCGAATGATAAATGATATTTAAAATCATCTTTTTCCATAATCCAGGGGGCGCACAGGCAGCACCCATTCAAATTATATTGTTCAAGCATAACTTCTTCAAGCACTTTGGATAGGGCGTAGCATCCGGCGTAAGCTGAGTGTTTTTGTTGCTTGGTAACAGGAACAGGATGGGGATAATGGAAATGCCCAATACCTGCATCGCCGTCGATTAAAATGAATTGCTCAAAAGTGTCGCTGGTGCGCGCAGCTTCTAA
Source organism: Anaerolineae bacterium (assembly GCA_034437895.1). Lineage (GTDB taxonomy): Bacteria > Chloroflexota > Anaerolineae > Aggregatilineales > Phototrophicaceae > JANRLJ01. The sequence goes on from DAOTTO010000304.1 coordinate 14,860, forward strand.
CAGCCAGAACAACCCTTTCACGGCGACATCCATAATCTGAGATGGGGTTTCTTTGCAAGTCGCCAGATGTATCACATGGATTACACCCTCCATCGCTTTCTGGGCGGTTTCCTGATGCTCAATTGAGCCTTGCATCATCTCCAGACGCTCTCTGGTTTCAAGCTTCCGACCTTGCCTGTCGCGCCAGTTAATAAAATTCGTTTTGTAGGCACCCTAACTCTCCCACCGCAAAGCCCTACTGTGCTGTCCACCCACCGTCAACCAGTAAAATTGTCCCTGTTACAAGTTCCGCCGCAGGGGAAGCGAGATAAATGACCGCACCCGCTACGTCTGTCGTAGTGCCGACCCGTCCTATGGGTAGGCGGGATAACACATCAGCAGCAAATTCAGGCGTATCCAGCCGCTCGGCAGTTCCAGGGGTACGAATAAATGTCGGCGCAACGGCATTCACTGTAATGTTATGCGCTGCCCATTCCAGCGCAAGCACTTTCGTAAGCTGGTTAACGCCGCCTTTGCCTGTGGAGTAGACCACATGGCGCAAGATGCCGACTTGCCCAGCCTGTGAACTCATATTGATGATGCGACCATAGCCCTGGGCGATCATCTGTTTGCCAGCCGCCTGACACATAAAGAACATGCCTTTGAGGTTAACATCCATCATCTCGTCCCAGTCAGCCTCGGTAACATCCACAGCATCATGGTTATACCCAAGCCCTGCGTTATTGATGAGGATGTCGATCCGACCAAAGTGCTGGATGGTTTCATCCACAGCCTGACGTATTGAGTCTAAACTACGCATATCCAGTACGACGGCGTGGGACTGACCGCCTTCGGAATCGATCTCGTTAACTAAGGTGTTAAGCGCTGGCTGGTTACGCGCACCGACAACCACTTTTGCGCCAGAATGGGCGACGGCTTTCGCCAGATCGTAGCCAATCCCTTTACTTGCGCCTGTAATCAGGGCGACTCGTCCTTTTAGATCAAAGCTGGGATAGTTCAAAATAACCTTCCTAAGTATTAGTAAAAATGAATAAAAATTTTAAGTGCGATCTCGGACGCCTCGCCCCGAAAAGATGATATTAATGACTAACGCGATCATGAGGACAATCCCTGTAATGAAGTCTTTTGTCAGGGGATCAATAGTTGGAATATTATCCAATCCATTGCGAAGTGTTCCATAGATGAGCAAACCCACGACTGTAGTGACCCCAAAAAGTTGGACACAAAAGTGCCTACGTTTATTTTAGCATAGGTTCTGTTGGTCGAGCCAACCAGTTTGCTACAAATTCAAGACGGTGCTAACGTGAAAATGATAAATGCTATCGATAGAAGCCTGCATTTCTGAATCAAAACAAGCATACACTTTTTATGGTTGAAACAGAGGAGAAAGTAGAGGGTCGCAGCAAGCCAGAACGGTTCTGGACTTATGGAATC
>DAOTTO010000305.1:0-3869 GCA_034437895.1 Anaerolineae bacterium
TGAACTTAACCCCGCGCAAGCGGAGCAGGCTTTGAGGGAGAGCCAGCAGGTAACTGCAAATCTCCCTTTCCCTTCCGGGATTATCGTCCGCTACTATTGAATGGATTAAGGTGCTTACCTCCCCATCCCTAAAGGCAGGGGTATCTCGCACCGATTTCGATGAAAAGGAAAATACGATGGCGGTTGAATTCGTGCTTTTCGCTCCCTACAACACAGATGTAGCACTGGTCGGGGATTGGGACAAATGGCAGCCCATCCCTATGAAAAAAGATGAAAATGGCTATTGGCGCGTCGAAGTGCCGCTCAAAGATGGCGATCACCAATACAAATTTCAGGTGAAATCGTTGAGTTGGTTCGCCGAAGGCAAACAGGTCACAGTTGCAGATCCAACTGCTCTGCGCTTCTCGCTGGACAGCCGAGAAAATTCTATCGTGACGATTAAAGACGGCAAAAAGGTACTGACGAGCTATCAATGGAAGCATGATGATGTGCCGCTGCCCAGTAATGATGAACTTATCATTTATGAGCTGCATGTCGCCGATTTTACCGGCGGACCCGGCGATGACACCCGTAAGCGTCTGTATGGCACGTTTAAAGGGGTGATGGAGAAATTAGATTATCTAGCGGAACTTGGCATTAATGCGATTGAGTTAATGCCGTGTAACGAGTTCCCCGGTCATCATTCATGGGGGTACAGCCAACGCAGCATTTACGCGGTTGAAAATACCTATGGCACGCCTGATGACCTTTGCCAACTTGTCGATGAATGCCACGCACGCGGCATTCGCGTCATCCACGATTCGGTCTATAACCACATGGAAGCCGATGCACCCTTAACACAAATCGACTACACCTACTGGTTTTATCAAGAGAACCCGGACGAACAATTTCTTGATTTTGGCCCAAAGTTCAACTACGAAAAGTATGATGAAAACTTGGATGTGTGGCCTGCCCGTAAGCACGTCATAGAAGCAATGAAGTTCTGGGTAGATACTTTTCATACCGACGGCATTCGATTCGACTGCACCAAAGCGCTCAAATATTATGATCTGCTGCGCTGGTTTAACGTAGAAATACATCAAGAAGCTGGCACGAAGCCCTTCTATAACATTGCCGAACATGTGCCGCAAGACCCGACTATCGCGGGGCCAGATGGCCCGATGGATGCGGCTTGGCACGAAAACTTCTTCTATCAAATCGCTTGTACTGTTCTCGCTGTTCCTCATAATGGACGCGAACCATTTAATACGGATGCCGTGTTTCAAGTACTTGATTCGCGCTTAGATGGGTTTGCGGGCGCGTTCAACACTGTTAACTATCTGGATAATCACGATCAAGACCGGATTATGTGGAAGTTAGGGGAAGTCGCCAAAATCTTTGACGAAGCAGCTTTCCGCCGTGTAAAGCTGGGTGCCAGTCTTTTGTTGACGTCGCTCGGTGTGCCTATGATCTGGATGGGGCAGGAAATCGGCGAACAATCGCCTAAAACGATGGAAAAACAGCCGATTGATTGGGTGATGCTGAAAGAAAGTGAACGCAACCAGAATCTATTCAATCACTACAAAGGCTTAATCCATCTGCGTAAGTCAAACCCAGCGCTCTTTAGCAACAATTTCGAGCCTGTGCTGAACGATCCGCAACGGGGTCTAATCGGGTTCAAACGCTGGAACGATCAAGGCAATGTCGTAATCGTCGTCGCAAACTTAAAAGATGAATACGCTGGTGGTTTTGAGATCGTTGGCAAAGGGATGGAAGACGGACGCTGGCACGAATATATCTACAACTATGACACCGAGGTTCAGGGCGGAACTCTGCGCGACTCACTAGCGGAAAGCGAAGTCAAGGTTTTCATCAAGTCCTAAACTCGCCACTACGGTACCAAGAACATCGAGAAGTTTTGTGATAATTTCTTGGTGTTCTTGGCAAACGATACCCAATTCCCTCTTTCCCAATTTCAAATATGCTACTATGTTAGAGTTGTTGATTAATCCTATTCAGGAGCTAAAAACATGCTGAAGCAATTCTCCCGCATAATGCTGTGCGGTTTATTAGTGGTTCTCCTCGCGGGTCTCGCTACACCTGCCCTCGCACAAGCTGACTGTAGCGCCGATATTGAGTATGGGGATGTCGGTGATAGTGCGATGGCTGAAGCGGATTATGCTGCCGCCGTAGAAGCCTATACCTGCGTTATCCAGCTTGCGCCCAATGACTATCAGGGCTATATCCGTCGCAGTGAAGCGGCGCTGCTCGCTGGCGATTATATGATGGCCTTAGCAGATCGAAACTCCGCTATTTCCCTTGCAATCGATGATTGGGCGACCCTTAGCATCGAACTTTCGGATATTTACGCCGCGCAAATTGACGATGACCCGACAGCCATCGCACCACGCATCCTCTATGCTTTCCTTAAGCTGTTTGACGGCGATACGAGCGGTGCAGCAGAACAATATGATGCCATCCTCAAATTGGATTTTAACAACGCCTTCGCATGGTTGTTTCGGGGATTGACCGAACAGGAGCAGGGAATCTCGGATAATTTTGAAAGCGATCTGCAACGTGCTATCGAACTCGACCCCGATAATCCGGCGGTTTATACCCTCATCGCCCTCATTTATTTAGGCGACGGCGATGTCGATTCTGCGGTGGATTATTTTGAGCAGGCCATTGCTGCCGACGACAGCTATGCTTATGCCTATTATGAACGCGGATTTTATGCCGCCTCTCAGGGTGATTACGAACAAGCCATCGAGGACTACACCAGAGCGATCAATAACGACTACACCCCTGCTTCAACGCCGTTGTTTGAACGCGCAAATCTCTACATCACGACGCAAGATTACGACTCAGCCCTCGACGATTTCAATACATTGATCGAACTTGATCCGGAAAATATCAGCTATTACGAAAATCGTGCCAGCATTTACCTATCACTCAACGATCTTGAAAGCGCCATTGCCGAATATGATCGCATCGCCGAAATCGCTCCGGATAATGCCAACAATTACCTCACACGCGGCACTTATAAGCTGCTACGGGAAGATATGGAGGGCGGCGCGGCAGATTTCTTGCTGTATGTCCAACTGATCGAAACCGATCAGGTCGATATGGGTGCGCTTGAACCCGGCGATACGGCAACCATCAATATGGACTTCGGACGCAATCATTATTTCACATTCGACGCACAAGAAGGCGATGTCTTTACCATCACTGCTATCTCACCCGACACTTTGGTCGATCCCCTCATCATTATTTTAGATGAGGACGGGACACCCATTTACACCAATGATGACATTGACCCCAGCATCCCTGATTTCAATGCCATGATTGAAGGCTGGGAAGCCCCCGCTGATGGCACCTATACGCTGATCGTCAGCCATGCGGCAGCAGGCAGCTTTGGCCCGGTGGATGTCACACTTGAAGCAGGCACGGGCAGCGGTTCAGATGCATAAATCGATTTCGCGCTAATCAAAAATGCCCCCGATAGGGTTAATCTACAGGGGCGTTTTTGATTTATGTTTAGTCTACCCTATCTCGATAAACAGCCGAATTTACTCGCCCTTCATGACGGGAGCGCAGCACAACACAAGTTGTTTGGCGGCACGAACTTCATCCAAGCGCGACACAGGCGTGATATGCGGGGCGCTCTTCAGTAATTCAGGGTCTTCTTTCGCTTCTTTAGCGATTTTCTTCATCACGTCGATAAAATGATCTAACGTGGCTTTATCTTCGGTTTCCGTCGGCTCGATCAAGAGCGCTTCCGGCACAATTAACGGGAAGTAATTGGTCGGTGGATGAATGCCATAATCCATCAATCGTTTAGAAATATCCAACGCATGAATATCGGGCGCATCCTCAAAATGCCCTTCCAG
>DAOTTO010000306.1:0-17780 GCA_034437895.1 Anaerolineae bacterium
GGCGTTGAATTGACATTTTTAAACGGAGCGACGGCAATCATTGTGACAGGTATGGTTGATGGGCAAGCCGTTGAGTCAGGTAATCTCGTTTGGTACGTCACTAGTTGGCAAGGACAAACCGCTTATGTTTACAGTGGATTAGCTCAGTTGAGTGCGCCAACAGCCGTTCAGCCAGCAGTAGTGCAACCACCAGCGGGACAAAATCAATCGCCTGCTCCTGTAGTTGGGGGTACATGCCCTAGCTTATCAACTACTTGTGGCAGTGGATTGTTGACTTGTGAGCAAGCATACGCATGTTTGGCAGCGGGCAACCGAACCCTAGATAATGATGGGGATGGTGTACCCTGTGAGAGTATTTGTCCTGGAGGTTGATTAAAACAAAATCCCGCCTTAAGAAGCGGGATAGTTTGTTGGGCAAAAAATACGCCAGTTTTGTAGGTCTTTTGCTGCTTCAAAAATGGGTCATAGCGGTTTATTAGTAGTCGGGGTAACGAGATTCGAACTCATGACCTCTTGCACCCCATGCAAGCGCGCTACCAGGCTGCGCCATACCCCGAACTTGTTTTTAAGTATAACGAACAAATTGACCCCTGACAAGCCTTAAAGTCGTTTTGATTTACGCTGACACGAGCGTGGCCTAAACGTAGGGCAAGCGTCGTCCTGTAAAATCTGAATTCTTCTATGATAGAGCAAGAGTATAAAAATCTATTTCTTTTTTGAGGTGATTTTGCCACAAAATGGAACTCTTTTAGTCTCGAATGAGTCTTGTTAGTGTAGCCGAGTGAATGGATATGACTCATGTTCAACGAAACAACATCCGCTTATGGATTTTCAACCGGGTTATTTGCTACCCGTAAAGTAAAGGGCGATTCGCTAATTGTGGGCGGGATCGCCGCTGATCAGTCCCGTTGGGTGCGGATTCTGTCTTATCGCGCCGCTCAGTTGCTTTGGTTTCAGCTTACACAGATGCTTTATCCCGAAAAAGAGATGGCGGTGACGACAAGCATGACAACTGCGCCTATGCGTAATGCGGGTTTGCCGACCATTACCACGCATGTTACTGTCGAAGAACTGCTGAACGGTGGTTACGGGATTACGGGTTGGGTAGGCAGCAAGACGTGGCAGGCGGATTTAACGCAGGGCGAGACGGAACAGTTTTTGGTTGCATTGGATCACGCTTTGTATCCTTATGAACTCAACAACAGGCAAATTCAACACTAGTTCCTCTAATCCACCAAGTTTATAAAGCTGTCATAAAGAGATAACGAAATCCGTTGTCTCTTTTGCTTTCTACGGCGGAAAATTTTACACTTCGTGCGAATGTTGGAATTGTGTTTGCATGTGTAGGAGTTAGGTTGTATGACGATTGCGCCCATTTCTAAACCGGCCTCTTCAGGGGTAGGTAAAACCGCTCTAGCGGTGATTCAAAGCAGCATTGTGAATATTCGCAGTGGGCCGGGAACGCAGTACAACGATATTGGCGATATTTTGAACGGTACGCTGCTGGTTTATTACCCCGGTTCGCGTACCAGTACCGGCTGGATTTGGGTGGAGCAGAATGGCGCGGCTGGGTGGGTGGCGACCAATGTTATCGCGTTTCAGGATGTACCTGTCTATCAAGTCCAGAACAAGATTATTACGCCGTATGATGGTAAAAGCGCGGTCTGGCATTGGAAGGGACAAGGTATTTCAGAGCGTACCATTGACGAATTGGCGATTAACCTGAAACGTAATGCACCTAATGTCAAACAAGTGTGGGTCAAAATTGGCGACGGCAATGCTTGGCAGGGGCAGTTTGATAAAAGCACGATGGCGATTACCGGGACGCAGAGTATTGATAAGTGGGTGCAAACCCTTCAACGCTACGGGCTGGAATTTCATGCCTGGATCGTCTTAAAAGGCGCGGATATTGATGGCGAGGCGCGTTTGATTGGGCAGGCCTGCACCCGTCCGGGCGTGAAATCGCTGATTTTGGATATTGAGCCTTATGAGTATTATTGGCAGGGTGGTCGGGAGCAAATCCGTCCGTTGATGCTGCGTGTGCGGCGCTTGGTCGGCGGTGGATTTCATATCGGCATGAGTGTTGACCCGCGTGAAAATCACTACGCTAGAATTTTCCCCGAAGAGTGGTTTCCTTTCGTCAACAGCATCCATCCGATGTGTTATTGGAAGTCTTTCCGGCGTTCAGTGGATGATGTACTTGAAGAAACCTATCGTGTGTGGGGGAGTTATGGTCGGCCTATCATCCCGATTTTGCAGGGTGATGCACCGCTTGAAGAGCAGTTACAAGCCCATACGATTGCGACGAGGCGCTACGGCGCAAAAGGACTGAGTTGGTGGCGTTATGGTGTGGTCGATCAATGGGGTGGGGCGAATACACCGATTGCGTCAAGTGGATTAACGACACCGGTTGAGCAGACCCTACCCGGTGTTGTCTATGGCGCGGAACAGATTCTCAAACCGGGTGTAGCGGGATTTAAAAGCGGCACATATACAGGCGCTCAGGAGTTCCAGACGTTTGAAGGGACATGGGGCTGGCAAGTATCTTATAAATCCACCGAAACTCAGACAGCGAAAGTGTGGGCGGAATGGAAAGCGAATTTGACCGAATCGGGCGTGTATCAAATTTCGGTTTTTGTGCCAGCGCGTCATGCGACTGCACGTCAAGCACGGTATAAAATTCACGGGGTGCGCGGTACGACGAGCGAGGTGATTGTGGACATCAATCAGGCCGTCCACCGTAATGAATGGGTTCCGTTAGGGCTTTTTGATCTGGTGAAAGAGACACCCAACGCTGGAAAAGTGTTCCTCAATGATGTGACGGGTGAAACTGGCAAAGAGATCGCGTTTGATGCGATTCGCATCCGTCGTTTGATCGCTATTCCAGCACAATCAGCGCCTAAGCCGCAGCCATCTGTGACGACTACACCGGAAGTCGTCAACGGTATTTTTGTCGTGGATGGATTTGATGCGCCGATTGGTACAGCCGAACAAAGGCGCGGCAGCCGCGTTTGGCCTACAGGCTGGTTGGATGCAAGTCCTTATGGACGGCTCTATTTCGTGGGGACACCAAGAGAAGCCTATCACACGGGTTCAGACTTAAATTTTGGAGCGCCTTATGAAGATTTGGGAATGCCCGTTTATGCTGCCGCTAGTGGTGTGGTCACGTTTGCGGCAAAGCTGCCTGTTTGGGGGAATGTGATTATCCTGCGGCACGACCCACTCAAAATCCCAACCGGGCGCATTTTTTACACACGTTATGGGCATGTGCAAAATATGCGCGTTGGGGTGGGGCAGCGAGTGAAACGGGGGCAGCAGCTCGCTGAAATTGGCGATGCCTTTGGGACTTATGTGCCGCACCTGCATTTTGATGTCAGCCCGACCAGCCGTTTAGAGTCGCGGCCTGATGATTGGCCTGGCCGTGATTTTTCTGGTATTCGGCGCGATTATATCGATCCGTCTACGTTTATCCAAGAAAATCGGCCTTGATAATCGTGTTTTGGTTGTGGGCGAAGCACGCTTCGCCCTTACAACACAGAAACCAAAACTTAGAATAAGCCCCAGTCGTCCGCCGCGCCGTCTTCCATCATGCTTGGATCCCACATTTCCAGACCCATCTCAATCGTCACAGGCACACTCAAAAATTCTTGTGAGGTGCGGCGTGTTTGCTCCAAGAGCTGCGGCGCATATGGGCAGAAAGGGGTAGTCATAATCATCGTTACATGGGCGCGGTCATCTTGAATATCGGTATTACGAATCAAGCCGAGTTCGATAATATTCATCCCGATTTCGGGGTCAATCACGGCGCGAAGAGCTTCTAGTAGACCCGCTTCTTTACTCTGAATATCTGTTGTCATTCAGGTTTTTTACCTCTTAATTATGTTCTCAACACCTCCTCAGGATAGTAGCATATCCTAAAGGGGTAGTCAATTTTGATGATGAACGTCTTTAAAATACCTCGCTATATAAACGCACTTGGGTAAGATTTTGCCTTATCCAACGTTCAAATTTTAGCAAGATGAATTTTTATAGTTTCTATCATCAATATTGACAGGCTCAACCCCCGACTGATATACTTGTGCGAATTGTGACCTATGGTTACTCTTAAAAGTTAACTTGTGTTAATACACTTGCGTTATACAATGAGGAGGAAATCCCCTAGATGGGTGCAACACTTGAAATCCGCAATTTACATGTGACTGTAGAAGGTAACGAGGCCGAGATTTTGCGGGGCGTGAACCTCACTATTCGTCAGGGCGAAGTTCATGCGCTTATGGGGCCGAATGGCTCTGGAAAAAGTACTTTGGCAAATATCCTTCTTGGTAATCCAGCTTATGCAGTGACAGAAGGCGACATCCTATTGGATGGCGAAAGCATTCTGGAGATGGAACCGGATGAACGCAGCCGCGCTGGTTTGTTTCTTGCCTTTCAATATCCAGTTGCTATTCCAGGCGTAACGCTGGCGAACTTTTTGCGCCATGCCATTAATGCCCGTCTGAAGGCGGTTAATCCTGAAACTAAAGGGGTCTCTATCCCTGACTTCCGTAAAATGATGCGGAATAAGATGGATTCGCTCAAGATGGATCACAGTTTTGCTGGACGCTACCTCAACGAAGGTTTTAGTGGTGGTGAGAAAAAACGCGCTGAAGTGCTGCAAATGGCGGTGCTAGAGCCGAAAATCGCTATTTTGGATGAAACCGATTCTGGCCTTGATATCGATGCGCTGCGGATTGTGGCAGAAGGCGTAAGTACGCTTACCGGGCCAAACCTCGGCGTACTCGTCATCACCCATTATCAACGCATCCTGAATTACATCCAACCACAGTATGTCCACATCATGTTTCACGGGCAGATTGTCGAAAGCGGCGGTGGCGAACTGGCACTGAGGCTGGAAGAATCCGGCTATGATTGGGTACGTGAAAAATATGGTGCGGTTGTAGAGTAAATCTGTCCAATTTAATGTAAGGGGATCAACAATGATCAATTTTGTAGAGAGCGATAAGCAGCTTACCGAACAAGAATCTGCCTTAACTGATGTGCGTGGTTCTTATGACGAAACATACGGTTTCCATGATGACGACGTAAAGTACAGCTTTAAGAGCGAAAAAGGCTTGAACGCTGAAATGGTGCGCCAGATCAGCCGTATGAAAAATGAGCCGGAATGGATGACGGAAATCCGTTTAAAGGCGTATGAAATTTTCCTCACGAAACCCACGCCAGATTGGGGCGGTGATCTCAGCGGGATTGATTACGACGACATCTATTATTACGTCCGCGCCACTGACAATACCGAGCGCGATTGGGATGAAGTGCCGTCGGAAATTAAAGATACCTTTGATAAATTGGGTATCCCGGAAGCCGAGCAGAAGTATCTTCAGGGTGTGAGCGCACAATATGATTCTGAGTCGGTTTATCATAACCTGCGGGACGACCTCGCCAAAAAAGGCGTGATCTTCCTCGATATGGATTCCGCGCTGCGTGAATACCCCGAAATCGTGCGTCAGCATTTCGGCACTGTGATTCCTTCCAGCGATAACAAATTTGCTGCGCTGAATACAGCCGTTTGGTCGGGTGGTTCGTTCATTTATGTGCCGCCGGGTGTGCATATTGAAATGCCGCTGCAAGCATATTTCCGCATCAATACTCAGAATATGGGGCAGTTCGAGCGCACCCTGATTATCGTAGATAACGGTGCGTATGTACATTACGTAGAAGGCTGCACAGCGCCTACTTATAGCTCTAACAGCCTTCATAGCGCTGTTGTTGAGATTATTGTCAACGAGGGCGGACGCTGCCGTTACACCACGATTCAGAACTGGTCAAACAATGTTTACAACCTTGTGACCAAACGAGCGATTGCTAATAAGAATGCAACAATGGAATGGGTAGATGGCAATTTAGGATCGAAGCTAACAATGAAGTATCCGGCGGTGGTATTAGCTGGTGAGGGCGCACATGGCGAAGTGCTTTCAATCGCTTTCGCAGGTCATGGACAGCATCAGGATGCAGGCGCAAAGATTACGCATCTCGCACCTAACACCACCAGTCGCATCATTAGCAAGTCGATCAGCCGGGATGGTGGACGTGCCAGTTATCGCGGTTTGCTCAAAATCGTGGAAGGCGCGGATAACGTCAAGAGTAATGTCGTCTGCGATGCGCTGCTGCTAGATGATCGCAGCCGGAGCGATACCTATCCTTCCATCGAAGTTGATGCCAAAAATGTGACGATGGGGCATGAGGCTTCTGTCAGCAAAATCGGCGAAGATCAGCTTTTCTATTTGATGAGCCGCGGCATGAGCGAGGATGAAGCGAATGCGATGGTCGTTAACGGCTTTATTGAGCCGCTCGTCAAAGAGCTTCCGATGGAATATGCAATGGAACTTAACCGCCTGATTCAAATTCAGCTTGAAGGATCAATTGGGTAAAGCTATCCGCTAAAAACCGATTGAGGGCAACAGGTGCGCCCTAAAGAGCGCACCTGTTGTATAGGAATAATCCGGTTTATGAGCAAACGTAAAAAGCGATTAGAAAAAATCAGACGGAGTCCAAAGAATGTTTCGTTGGATGAACTCCGTAAGGTGTTGGAAGATTGCGGATTCGTTTTAGATCGCGTTACGGGAAGTCACCATATTTTTATCGTTGAGATGGAGCAAAAAACATTGAGTTTTTCGCTGCCCTTTAAGCGACCTCCACTTAAAGAGATTTATGTCAAAGATTTACTTTCAATTATTGACAAGTACAATCTTGCTAAAGAAATAGAGCAGGAAAAAGAGGAGACGGATGATGAATAAAGATTTGGACTATTATCTTTCCCTTCCTTATTCCATAGTATTAATACCTGATACGGATGGATATTGGTTCGCTAATATACCACTTCTTGAAGGTTGCATGACACAGGGATATAGCAGGGCAGATGCTTTGGAAATGCTTGATGATGCAAAGCGCGGTTGGCTAGAAACTGCCCTTGCTCATCATATCACGATCCCAGAACCTGACCCCGAAAAAACACTTGTTGTGACTTACGCTTGAGCTAAAAATCTGAGGAGAAACAATCTGTGGTTGCTGTAAGAAGACGCTCGGCTGCGCTCAATGCGCCAAGTTATACATTGTCTGATGTGCAGACGATGAGCGCTGCCAATAATGAACCCCAATGGCTGCTTGAATGTCGTGAAGCCGCTTGGGAGGTCTATGAAGATTTACCGATGCCTTCGCTAAAAGATGAAGAATGGCGGCGGACGGATTATCGCCGGATTCGCTGGGAAGATGCAGACAAAATCCTTGTTCCCAATGGTGCGACGATGGATGTTGTTCCATCTGCCAATCTCGATCCGTTGGTGGGTGAGGGGGAAGGCGGGAAACTCGTTTTTGTCGATGGCAAGCTGGTGCATTCTGAAGCGGCTGAATCACTCACGGCTCAGGGCATCATTTTTATGGATTTGCTCACGGCTTGCCGGGAACATGAAGACCTCGTGCGCCCTAATTTAATGACGAAAGCGGTACTTCCGACGGATGGTAAATTTGCGGCGCTGCATGGGGCGTTGTGGACGCACGGTGTATTCGTCTATGTCCCGCGCAATAAAGTCGCCGATCTGCCGTTTCACGTGGTGATGTATAACACACATGATGGCGCGAGTTTGGGGCATGTATTGGTTGTTCTGGAAGAAAATGCTCAAGCGACTATTCAGGTGGAATATGCCTCATCAGCCGGCACAACCGATTCGGCCTATATCGGCGCGACGGAACTGCTGGTCGGTGATGCGGCGAATTTGCAATATGTCGCGCTGCAAAATTGGAATCGTCAGACTTATGAATTCAGCCATCAACGCGCCCGCATCGGACGGGATGCCCAACTCGATTGGGTACAAGGGACGATGGGTAGTACTTTGACAAAGGCTTTTCTGGAAATTGAACTCGACGGAAAAGGCGCGAATGGGCGGATGTCGGGGTTCTTTTTCGCCGATAAAGAGCAGCTTTTTGATCTGGACACCCAACAAAATCACAACGCGCCGCTGACGACTTCGGATTTGTTGTTTAAGGGTGCGGCAAAAGATGAAGCGCGGACGGTCTGGCAGGGGATGATTAAATCGCTGCCGAAGATGCAAAAGATTGATGGCTTTCAGGCTTGTCGTAATCTCGTCTTGAGCGATAATGCCCGAATGGATGGGATTCCGGGCTTAGAAATCGAAGCGGATGACGTGAAGTGTTCCCATGCGGCGACCTTCGGCACGCTTGAGCAGGAACCGATCTTCTATCTCATGAGCCGAGGCATCAGCCAGTCCGAAGCACAATTGATGGTGATCGATGGCTTTTTCGACGAACTGTTAGAGCGTGTGCCGTTTGAACGTGTGCGCGAGCGCTTGAAGGAAGCGATTGAAACCAAAATTATGAGCTAAACGAGTCTGCTCGCTCCGAATTTAGGGCATAATGTCACGCACAATTCATGCGTTGTGCGTGACTCCTTCAGACAGCGTTTGTGCTAAAGGAGGCTTATGATTGATTACGCTGTTTTACCTTACGATATAGAAGCGGTACGCGCCGACTTCCCGATTTTGCAGCAGGAACACCACAGCGGCGTTCCGCTGATTTACCTCGATAATGCCGCTACCAGCCAGAAGCCGCTTCAGGTGATTGATGCTCTGGGGAATTATTACCGTGTCTACAATGCTAATGTCCATCGCGGTATCCATAAACTAAGCGAAGAAGCAACGGCTGCCTATGAAGAGGCGCGGCTGAAAATAAGACGCTTCATCAATGCGAAAAGCAAACGCGAGGTTATCTTCACACGCGGCACAACAGAGAGTATCAATCTTGTTGCCCAAACGTGGGGGCGGGATAACTTAAAACCGGGTGATGTCGTTTTATCAACTGTCATGGAGCATCATTCCAATATCGTCCCTTGGCAGATTTTGGCGGCGGAAAAAGGCTTTACCCTTCGTTACATTCCCGTTTTAGAAAATGGCCTCTTAGATTTAGAGTTTTACTCGGCTTTACTGCGTGATGAAAATGTCAAATTAGTGACGGTTGTTCATGCGTCTAACGTCCTCGGTACGATAAATCCTGTTGCCGATATGGCACGTCAGGCACACGAGGCCGGAGCGCTCATTTTGGTCGATGGGGCGCAAAGCGTTCCGCATACTTCTATAGATGTGCAAGCACTCAATGTAGATTTTTTCGCGTTTAGCGGGCATAAGATGTGTGCGCCGACTGGGATCGGCATCCTTTATGGCAAGCGGAATTTGCTTGAAGCCATGCCGCCCTGGATGGGTGGGGGCGATATGATTTCGAAAGTCACTTTAGAAGGCAGTACATGGAATGACCTCCCCTATAAATTTGAAGCTGGAACGCCGATTATCGCGGGTGCAATCGGTTTAGGCTGTGCCATTGATTATCTTTCGGCACTTGGTCTGGATAAAATTCACGCCTATGAGCAAATGATGACCACGTATGCGATGGAACGTTTGGCTGAAGTGGCGGGATTGACCGTTTATGGGCCAAGCGATCCGACCTCAAAAGGGGCAGTCGCGGCGTTTACACTATTTGGTATCCACGCGCATGATATCGCGCAAATTCTGGATTCGCAGGGGATTGCTGTTCGTGCCGGACATCACTGTGCGATGCCCTTGCACGATCATCTGCACTTGCCTGCGACTGCGCGTGCTAGTTTTTATCTTTACAATACCTTTGCGGAAGTGGATGCCTTAATTGACGGCATCGAACAAGTGAAACTGAAGTTTGCAGTTTAGGGGGTTGCCCAATGGACGACATGTACCGCGAGTATATCCTCGATCACGCCAAGAATCAGCGTAATCAAGGTATACTTGATCCAGCGGATATTGACCACGAAGCCTCGAATCCCTTATGCGGAGATCGTCTGCGGTTAACGCTGCGGGTTGATGGAAACCGATGTATTACCCAAATAGGATGGGATGGCGAGGGCTGCGCCATCAGTCAAGCCGCTGCATCGCTTCTTGGAGAGCAAATTCTAGGCAAAAGTCTCGATGATGTGCAAAATATTACCCGCGATGACATTATCGCGCTGATTGGGATTCCACTTACGATGAACCGGATGAAGTGTGCTTTGTTATCGCTCAAGGTGCTTTGCGAAGGCGTATACGGGTCAGCTTACTGGCAGCGTAAAGAAGAGGATGAAGAATGACAGAATTTATAACCGTCGCCACCATCGATGAAATCCCATCGGGTGAGCGGATGGTGGTCGAAATTGAGCGTAAATGGGTGGCGGTATTTAATGTGGATGGCATCTATTATGCTATTTTGGATATTTGTCCACATGACGATGGCCCTTTAGCGGAGGGCGAATTGCGCGGGTGTGTGATTGAATGCCCACGTCATGGCGCGACCTTTGATATTACGACAGGCAAGGTACTTTCTGCTCCAGCGCTTGTAGATGTGCCGAAATATGAGGTGCGGGTTGTAGATAATGAAATTCAAGTTGCGCCGTTGGTACACGAGGCAAAATAGCGCTTGAACTTCAAAACGCTACTAGACGACATGTATCAAGGCCGGACACTGGTTTTCGGGCATCGGGGAGCCAGCGCTTATGCGCCCATGAATACGCTGCCAGCCTTTGAACTTGCGGTGACGCAAGGCGCGGATGGTATTGAATTGGATGTGCATCGCTCGGCGGATGGTCATGCCGTGATTGTCCATGATTTTAAAGTGGATAAGACTACTGATGGCAAGGGCAACGTAACGGCGATGACGTTGGCGCAGCTTAAGGCGTTAGATGCAGGAAAATGGTTTGATGCCCGCTTCCAAAATACCCGTATTCCCACCCTTGATGAAGTATTCGAGACCGTTGGAAAGCAGTTGTTTATAAATGTGGAAATTAAGTCTAAGTCGAACAGAAGCGATGGAATTGAAGCCCTTGTTTCGGAGAAAATTGCCCGCTTTGGGATGCAGAAGCGCGTAATCGTATCCTCGTTTAATCCGCTGGCTTTGCGGCGTTTTCGGCGGCTTGCCCCTGATATTCCCATAGGCTATCTCTACGTACCAAAAATCACCTTTTTTACGCGCCTGATGATGTCCAGGATTCCACATGAGGCGCGTCATCCTTATCATGAGATGATTGATGCGCCGATGATGGTATGGGCTAAAAAACGGCATTATCGTGTGAATACGTGGACGGTGAATGATCCTGAACGCGCTGTTACCTTACGCGATTTAGGTGTTGATGCGATCATCAGCGATAAGCCCGACGTTATCCTCGCTGCATTGAAAAAATAAATGATGCGATGGTGGTGGGCGCTCATTCGTTTTGGCTTTCGGCTGCTCTATAACGAATTAGCCTTTACCTACGATTGGGTGAGTAAGATCGTTTCGTTAGGGGCGTGGCGCTGTTGGCAGCGGACATCGCTTAAACACCTCAACGCTGTCCCCAATGCGCTGATTTTGGAACTGGCGCATGGCACTGGCGATTTGCAGATTGACCTTAAGCAGGCTGGTTATCTTACAGTCGGATACGATCTCTCGCCTAATATGGGACGGCTCGCACAAGCGAAATTGTTAAAACATGGCCTTTCGGCTGATCTCATCCGGGGAAAAGCGCAGCAGTTGCCATTTTCAACAGGCGTTTTTGCAGCAGTGGTCAGCACTTTCCCCGCCGATTTTATTTTTGCTAGCGCAACCTTGCAAGAAATTCATCGTGTGTTGATACCCGGCGGAAGGCTCGTCATCGTCCCTAATGGAATGCTGACAGGCGGCGGCCTCATAAAACGTTTGATTGAGTGGCTGTATCAGATCACAGGGCAGCGTGGTGAAAGCCTGTTTGATGAAATCACAGCGTTTTTTGAAGCGCATCATTTTGAGGCGATATTTGTGACTGAATCCTGCCCACGCAGCACGGCGCAGATCATTATCGCCCGAAAAAAGGTCTAGGCATAAAAAAAATTCTATGCTATGATTTTTCTACTTATGGTGGCTGTAGCTCAGTTGGTTAGAGTGCCTGGTTGTGGCCTAGGAGGTCGTGGGTTCGAGACCCATCAGCCACCCACCAAAAATAAACGCCCATTATTTGGGCGTTTTTGATTCTTTGAGATATTAAATTGGACGACGTATCTTAACCAATCGACTGCGGGCGAGAACTCGCTTTCCCCGTCTGCCGCCGTAAGAGATGGTAGATGTTGGTATTTGTGTTAATGTGATGGTCGGCTGTGATGACGGCGCAGCCATCACAGGTGCTTCGCTTTCGGGCGGCGCAATAATCTTGCTTTCCTGCGTTTCGCTCGGTTTTGCGACACCAAAAATCTCAAAAATGCTCATATTGTCGGTATCTAGTTTTTCGACACTTGGGTCATTTTCGATATAGGATAATGAGTAATCTGGCGTGGTGATTTGTGGTTCTGGTAGCTTTTCTGCTGGCGCTGCGAAAGCATCTGTGGCGATATTTTCTTCAAATGGCGTATTGGGCGCAGGCACTTGATCGACGATCACAGGCTCAATAAAGGCAGCCCGTTCATTGACGATAGGTTCTTGCGATTGCAAAGCATTGCGATTCGTGGGCGCATCAATATCGACATCATCCCGAACATCGCGCAAAAAATCTGGCTCAGGGACGGGCTGCAACTGGATTTGAGAATCCGTAAGGATAGGTCTGGGGCGGGTGTCGTCATCTGCGATGGGCGGCTCTGGAATAGTAGGCATGAAAGCAGGTTCAGGGGCTTGTACTTTCCCTGTATAGTCTTCCAAAACTGATGGATGCCGGGGTTTATATTGAGCGCGGCTTTCCACATCGGGTGCATCTTGCATCAAGGTCTTAGTTTCTAGGATACCCTGCTGACCTTTGGCTTCGCCGAGATGTTTCCAGAGAGTCCATAGGCTGTCTTGCATGGTATTTTCGATGTTGCGCTTGAGGCCAAGGCTGTTCCGCATTCCACCCAATAGACCACCGGGTTCGTAATTAAACGTCCACTGAAGCACGGTGCCTTCAGCCATTTCCTGCAAGCGCAGCCGTCCGTTGTTTTGCTTATAGGGTGCGCCGTCGATGAACCGATATTCATAACCGAGACGATCATACCATGCGGTGATTTCCACCACATATTCGCGTCCGCTATCGGTTGCCATGCGCCAACGTGTGCCTTGTCCTTTATGAAAGGTCGTCAGGAACGCGATATTGATGCAATCGACTTGCCAATCGGGGTTATTTTCTAAATTGCTGATGTAGTCCCAGACCGCGTTTTGGGTGGTTGGGATGAGGATACGCTGATCGATTGTATTCATAATTAAAATGCGAGACTTTTTTTAGTATGCCACCTGAAACAGATTGTGCTAAACTAGCGCTCGAAATTGTACCACGTCGATACAGCTTAGGGAAATTTATTTTGCCAAGTCCAACAGTCACTTTTGGATTTATCCTTGCGACACTTTATGGGGCGGCTTTTCATCTGATTTTTGGAGGGGATGTGCGCCGCTTGGCCTTATTTTTACTGGCAGGTTGGTTTGGGTTTTTAGTCGGACATATTTTAGGGGTAGCGTTTGAAATTAACCTCTTCAATGTGGGTATCTTGCGGATTGTGTCTGCCACTTTGGGCGCGGTGGTGGCCTTAATGATGACACACTTGCTGACCTCACAAAGAACGCTGCGCCGATAGAGGCATTGATGAGCGAAAACACAAAAGACGGCACGTCGGCGGAAGCCGAGGAGCCAAAGAGTAAAAATAATATCGTCCGCTACACGATGATTGCTGCGGCAGGACTTGGGGGTGTTATCCTCCTCATTTTTGTCGTAGGTGTTGTGTTGGCGCTTTTGCCCAATCCAGTACGAACTGCGGCGCGTGTTCAAGTGATCCGCGATATATTTCTCATTCTGATGGGATTAGAGTCGATTCTGATTATTTTTGGGCTGGCGGCGCTGATTATCCAAGTCGCACGTTTGGTCAACCTGCTGCAAAACGAAGTTCAGCCAATTCTTAAGAATACGCAAGAAACGGTTAACACTGCCAAAAGCACGGCGCAGTTTGTGGGCGCGAATGTGACTGAGCCTGTGATTAAAGCCAGTGCGTTTATGGCAGGCGCGGGGGTGTTTATCCGCGAAATCGGCGGAATCCGACGCGCAATTCGTCCAAGCCGTAATCATGCCACGAAGGAAAAGATTGAAGATGTCGCAAAGCAAACAAAATAAGCAATTGGACGACAATACGGTGTTTTCCGGCTTTATCCTTGGTTTACTGGTGGGCGGCCTAGTCGCCATCTTTCGTGGGCCGCGCATTCATTTAGATAAATTACGCGAAATGGCGGCACAAGCCACTACCACAGGCCGGGAAATGACCGCCAATACAGGCAAAGAAATCCGCAGTAAATTAGAAGCGGCGCTCCCTACCGATTCGATCAATGATAGTATCACTGAAGGTAAAGAGGCCGCCCGCCGCCGCCGGGTGGAATTAGGCTTGGATCAATAATGTCCTTGAATAAGCCCAAACACAAAGGGGATCATTTCTAAAAGATCGCTTGCGATAACGCCGCGTCCGCTGCCATATTTTTGCGCGTTTTGCTCACCTGATAGCCCGTGAATATATCCCGCGCAAACTGCCGCTTCATAAGGCGACATGCCTTGCGCCAATAAGCCGGTGATGATGCCAGCCAATACATCGCCACTTCCCGCAGTTGCTAAAGCATCGGTCTTAAAGGGCAAGACCGTCATGCGCCCGTCGGGGGCGGCGATGAGCGTATGTGCGCCTTTTAAGAGCAAAACCACCTGCCATTCCGCTGCTTTCTCTTGTGCGATTTTCAAGCGATTTGCTTGCACAGCACTGGTCTCAAGATCGGCTAATCGCCCCATTTCACCCGGATGCGGCGTAATAATCGTACCTTCCGGCAGCAGCTTCCACCATTCATCAATCTTTGCCAACAGATTAAGCCCATCAGCATCAATCACTAACGGCGGCAGTTGCGCGGCCTTTTCTTGCGCTTCATTTTCAGAGTCCGTCTTAAGTGCGCCGAAACCGAGATTCCGTTTGGTCTTGTTTTTCGGGGATGTAGTCGAATTTTTCAGTAGAGCCTCAAGCAGATGACCGGTGGTCTCTTCTTGTCCCCAGCCGGGACCAAGCAGAAGGGCATTGTAGCCTGTAAGCTGCTCAAATATCAGTGGGGCAGATTTTTCTGAAAGGACACCCATGTCGTGCGGCAGCATCAACCATGTGGGTTCCATCAACTGTGCCGCTAGAGTAGTAATTACCGGTCCCGCAGCCCCCACCGTCACTAATCCAGCACCAGCACGATAAGCAGCTTTTGCCGCCAAAGCGGGTGCGCCGCTGTAATTCACCGAGCCTGCAATTATCAACGCTTTGCCAAATGTGCCTTTATTGCTATCCAGCGCACGAGACGGGAGGAGTGACCTGATCTGCTCGGAATCGGCTAAAGTATGCCGAATCGCTTTAAATTCGGGCAAATCTTCGGGTATTCCGAGTGTTGCAATGCTCAATCGACCTACTGCTTGTGCGCCAGGGAACGTCATTAAACCGGGTTTAGCCGCAATAAAGGTGATTGTCTCGTCCGCCGGAATCGTGTTTTTATCAAGTTCGCCTGTATCGCAGTTTAATCCGCTTGGGCAATCTATAGCGAGGACACGCGGTAAGCCCGTGATGGTCGTTGATTGTGGTTTCAGAGGGTCAATAATCTTTTCGTCAGGCTGGGCAGCGCGGCGATCATGAATGGCCTGGTTCACACCGCGTAAAACTTTGAGAGCATCGTCTTTGATGGGCAGGTGTATGCCAATTCCAAACAGGGCATCAGTCACCAAATCAGCGCTGGCAACCATGTTTCGTAAAACCCGATTATCATGATCGTCTTCCGCATACGCCACGAATAAACCCGCATCCTGAATTTGCTTAAAATTGGTGTCGTCTTGCTCACGGCGCTTTAGGAGGTAAAAACGGACGACTGCATCTTTCCGCTGTTGGGCAATAATGCGTCCCGTGACGAGGCCATCCCCGCCGTTGTTGCCAGCGCCGATCAAAAGCGTGACTTTAGGTGCTTCAAGGTCGGCGATCATTTCAATCGCACGTTGTGCGGCAGCACGTCCAGCATTTTCCATAAGTGTGGCATAGCTGATGCCATTCGCGTCTGCGGCGGCTTCAATTTTCCGTGTATCCTCGACTGAGATAACTTTAATCAAGACCTATCCCTCAATTCACTTAGCTCGATTCTTATAGATTTGGCTGCCATTATAGATGTTGTGAAATAAAAAGTCATACTCAGACGCGGCAAACGTGGGACTTATAAACGAAAAATCCGGCACCTTGAGGCCGGATTTGAATGATATGC
The DNA here is from genome assembly GCA_034437895.1 of Anaerolineae bacterium. Classification (GTDB taxonomy): domain Bacteria; phylum Chloroflexota; class Anaerolineae; order Aggregatilineales; family Phototrophicaceae; genus JANRLJ01. The sequence continues at coordinate 16,279 of DAOTTO010000306.1, forward strand.
TTGCGTGAGTTTAATAGTTACGGGCGATGACCGATTGCGCGAGATCGTTCAAGGCATTGCGTTCCGGCGAAAAGGGCAGTGCGTTGAGTGCGACAGTCGCTATTTGCACCAATTTGTCGGCTTGCTGATGGGCTTCATCAATCGTATTTTGCTCGCCCATTTTGCGCTTGATAGCCGCCATTGGGTCGGCCTCATCGACAATGGATGCGAAGCCTCTTCCTTGCTCGATATCGATGCCTGCTGTTTTACCAAGCTGTGTTTCATCACCCGTTAAATCGAGGATGTCATCGACAATCTGGAACGCTAGGCCAATGTTGAAACCATATTGACCTAATGCTTCTGTCTGGCGATCATTGGCTCCGGCCAGTTTTGCGCCTAACTTTGCCCCTGCTTTAAAGAGTGCGGCGGTCTTGCGGGCGATGATGTCATAATAGACTTGACGTGAGAAATTGGCTTCTTTTACGGCGGCGGCTTGTAAGGTTTCGCCTTCTACAAGGGCGACAGTCGCTTCCGAGAAGATAATGTTCAGGTCGGCGTAGGGTGCCATGAGTTCGTAAACTTTTGTGAATAAAAAGTCGCCTGTTAGGAGGGCGAATGTACGTCCCCAGATCGCATTCACGGAGGGTCGTCCGCGCCGCACAATACCGTGATCGTTGATGTCATCATGGACGACGCTGGCGGTGTGTACGAGTTCCAATGCAGCGGCCACCGGAACAACTTTTTGTAAGTCTTGACCGCCCATCGCCATATAGCTGAGAAGCACGAGGCGGGGGCGAATGCGTTTTCCGCCAGCCTCTAAAATGTGACGACTGGCATCGCGTAGTGTCGTCACATCACTGTTAACCACGTCAAACATAATCTTCTCAACGGCTTCCATCGCCATCTCAATTGTAAATGGCTTGACTGCAACTTTGGGTGGTGCTGTCTTTGTCATTTGGAGCATTTCTTGCGTGGTCATCAGTAAATTAACCTTAATCAGAGTTTGTGACGTTTAGAACTAACTAAATCTATTATATACATAAACCGCCAGAGGGTCAATCAATGCACATATTTTTCTTATAGATGGATTTTTCGATACAAACTTACCGAAAAACGCTGTAAAGTCCCTAGCTTTAGATATGGGGATATAAGGCATAGAAAATCTTGAAGCTTGAAACCATTGGCGCTATACTTCCATTCATTCAATTGGCGCATCGCACGAGGCGTAAAGCCCGGTAATTGAGCCAATTGAGGCACTTTAAAACGGAATATAGGCGGTTGTGGCAAATAGGTTGCCACATAAAATATTCAACCAACAAGGTCTGTGTTTTGAGATGGGGCATCATCTCATACTGTCTCAGTCGGTGGAAGCCCCTGCCTTTATCACGAAGCCACATCGAGCAGCTTTGCCAATATGAAAATGACGAGTAAGCCGCGCAAACTCCATGCAATGGTGCGAATCCAATTAGAGGTCACTAATGCGCGATAAGCGGTTTCATCAAAACCGAGTGATAGGCGAGAAT
>DAOTTO010000307.1:0-2663 GCA_034437895.1 Anaerolineae bacterium
TGGCAGCGGGCGGCACAAGCCCTACCAGATGGACGCGACAGCGGCAATGCTTATCCTTGGGGGAAAGATTGGGATGCAATGCGCTGCAACAATAATGTCGACAGTAAAGGCATTGGCAAAACCACGCCTGTAACCCAATATGAAGGCAAAACGAAAGGCGATAGTCCGTGCGGTGTGGTTGATATGACGGGTAATGTTTGGGAATGGTGCTTGACGGAATACGAGACAGGAGAGGACGGTATAAATGGAACAAATGTTCGTTTGCTGCGGGGTGGGTCGTGGTTCAATACTAGTACCAGTAACTTCCGCGCCGATTACCGGGGCTGGGTCAGTCCCGACGACAGGAACGACTTTTGGGGTTTCCGTCTTTCCCACTCTTAATTCTGTATTACTGGTTTTCTGATTTGCCGCCAGACGTTGAAACGTCCGACTGCCAGAAAGCCAAGCCCACTGAAGGGGCTGTGGGATAAGTTTTAGGGTAAAACGGCTGTTTTATTGGCCTTACGTGGTGTGGGTTTTTGAAAAGTTCAAGGGAGTATGTCGCCAGACGTTGAAACGTCCGGCTGCCGAAAAGCCAAGCCCACTGAAGGGGCTGGCGGACAACGATTCGTGGATAGCCTATTTTGTGTTTTCGGCTAGAATTGTCTGACTAGAGATTTTAGAAAAGATAAAGTATGTGCCTGAGCGCCTTCAGTGCGCTTAATACTTTGTAGCTCGACGCTCAAGCGTCTAGCGGGTTCCGCCGGAGCATCCTCATGCCCTTTGCTGTGTGCTATTATCATGTAATCTGGTCAACACATGGTCGCCAACCCTTAATAACCCCTCCGATTGAAAAAATCTTATTTGAAACCATTCAGCGCAAATCCGAATTGCTAAAAAGCCCTATTCATGCCATTAACAGTGTGAAGGATCATATCCATGTTGCGGTCAGTATCGCGCCTGCGGTGTCTGTGGCGGAATGGGTAGGCAGTGTTAAAGGTGCTTCGACCCACGAAGTTAATGTGATGCTCCCAAATATCCCGACGCGATTTCAGTGGCAGAAAAGTTACGGTGTACTCACGTTTGGTAGAACACATCTCCCTTTTGTCGTGGGCTACATTGCAGGTCAAAAAGACCATCACCGCGATAAAACGACGATTGATTATCTTGAAAATTCGGATGATGCTTTTTGAAAGTTACTGCCAAATGTTAAAACGTGCGGTTGTCAAAGTGCTAAGCGCACTAAAGGCGCTGAATTTGCGTCTGTGAATTCTTTAGCCCCTTCAGTGGGCTTGGTTTCTCTGTAGCCGGACGTTTTAACGTCTGGCGGCCTAAATCCGATATGCCCACAATACCCACGTTTGCCCATTCATCCCCTCTTGCGCTATCCTTTTAAGAACTTTTAAATGCCCATTGAAAATGGCACAAAGGATGTAAAAGATGTCCCGTAAATTTACGTATCCCGAAGCGCGTCAGGATGAAGTCGTTGAGAATTATCATGGCACACCCGTCGCTGACCCGTATCGCTGGATGGAAGACCCGGAAAACACCGAACTCGCGGGTTGGGTGGAGGCCGAAAATCAACTGACGTTTGATTATCTGGCGGAAATCCCCGCCCGTGAGATGCTCCACCGCCGCCTGACAACGCTTTATGATTTCCCCAAGACCAACGCGCCGGAATCGCGCAATGGGCGCTATTTTTTTGCGTATAACGACGGGCTGCAAAATCAGCCAGTACTGCAAAAACAAGACGGTTTGGAAGGCGATCCGCAGCCAATTCTCGACCCCAACACGTTGAGCGAAGATGGCACTGTCGCGCTGATGATTCAGGCTTTCAACGACGATGGGACGCTGCTGGCATACAGTATTTCAGCGGCGGGGAGCGATTGGCAAGAGATTCGTATTCGCAACGTCGATACACTGACGGAATATGATGAAATCCTGAAATGGTGCAAGTTTCCCGGCATTGCGTGGAGTAAGGACAGTTCCGGCTTTTACTATAATCGCTTTCCTGCACCGGAAGGTGGCGAAAACGACACGCAAATTGCACTTAATAATGCGCTTTACTGGCACAAAATCGGTACGCCGCAAGCCGACGATATGCTGATTTTCGAGCGCCCGGACGCGCCAGAACTCAATTTTACGCCGGAGATAACTGATGATGGGCAGTATCTTGTGCTGAATGTGTGGCATGGTGCGGTCAATCGCAACCGGATTTATTATCGTGCGGTGGAGCGCAACGGGGATTTTGTGCGGCTGTTGGATGAACCCAACGCCGAATATACGTTTGTCGGCAATGAGGGCAGCGTTTTTTATTTCCAGACCGATTTGGATGCGCCGCGCAGCCAGCTTATCGCCATCGACACGGCGAATCCAGCAAAGGAACATTGGCGCGTGATCGTGCCGGAACAGGACGATGTGATTCTGTCCACGAAGTTCGTCAATCGGCAAATCGTCGTTGTTATGCTGCATCAGGCGTATTATCAGATCAAAATTTATGCGCTGGATGGGACGTTTGTGGGGGATGTGCCGCTGCCGGGGATGGGGTCGATTTTTTCCATCGAAGGCAAGCGCGATGGGCAGGAGTTGTTTGTTGATTTTCGCTCACATCTGTACCCGCCGACGATTTTTCGTTATGACTTTGCAACGGGCGAGATGAAGCCTTGGCGACAGCCGACTCTTGA
>DAOTTO010000308.1:0-2482 GCA_034437895.1 Anaerolineae bacterium
CACCCCTAAATCCCCTCCCCATTGCATGGAGAGGGGACTTCAAGATGCGTTTTTCTCCCCCTCTCCAAGTATTGGAGAGGGGGCCGGGGGGTGAGGTAAGCGAAAGTCCTGAATAGAAAGCAATCTTTGGTTAAATTTGAGGGGCATTCGCTATGAAATCGCAGCTTATTCAAACATCAGAGGAAATCCTCAGCGGGACACCCGTTTTTTATGGCACACGCGTCCCGGTCAAAAATCTCATTGATTATTTGTCCACAGGCGAAACGATTGATGCCTTTTTGGACGATTTTCCATCGGTCAGCCGGGAGCAGGTCATCATGTATTTGCTGGAGTCGGAAACGGTGATGGTTGAGCGTTTCAATGAAAATATTGATTGATGAGTGCCTGCCAAAAAAGCTAAAACGTGAACTGCCTAATCATGATGTTGCCACTGTACGGGAAAAAGGATGGCAAGGCAAGAAAAACGGGGTACTACTCCGTTTAATGTCAGGTGCGTTTGATGTTTTTATCACCGTTGACAAAAATTTAAAGTATCAACAAAATCTACAGACTTACGAAGTGGCAGTAGTTGTTTTGCGTGTGCCGAGTAATAAATTGGAGCATGTACAACCACTTATGCCGCAAGTATTGGCGATTTTAGAGGAAATCCAATCAGGCGATATTGTAGAAGTTCCTGCAAGAGAGGACTAAGTATCAAAACTCAGCCCTCGATTTATAGGCCTCAAAGTGGGTTCTAGGGTGTGCCGCCTGTGAGCAGCGGTTGAACATCCGTGCCGACGGCGATCATCACATCGGCAGTCGTCAGGCCGTCGCTGGTGTTGCCGCTGACGATGCGCGTTTCATCCAAGCCGAGCAGCGCCGCCAGATAACGCACCGTCCAATAGTTCCCGGTGTAATCGCGGATCGTGGTGGGTGTGCCGTCAGCGGGTTCGATGTTGCCCAAGCCCGTCACCTCGACATTCTGGCTGTTGAGCCACGTCCCGGTCTGCCCCGCCAAGCCCGCCACATCGGTATTGTTGAAGACGACAATCGTGGCATTTTCTTCCTCGGCGCGCTGACGTAAATCCGCTAATGAGCTTTCCTGCTGCGGATCAAACGTTTGCTGGATGACGCGGGCAATCGATTCCTGACGCGGCAGCAGAATTTGCTGGGTGCCGTCGCCGCTGACGCTGAATTCGACCTCCGCCGGGCCAATCTGACCGAAGGTGATGCCGTCGCTGGGAACTTCGCTGACTAAGCGTCCGAGACGCAAAATTTCATCCAGCGGGATATTGGTCACATAGCTGCCCGCGAGTTCGGTATAAAGCGCGGGAATTTGCGTCAGGAAATTGACGATTCCGCCCGCGCTGATGACTTCGCCTTGCAGCGCTTTAAGCACCTGCTGTTGGCGGCGGCTGCGCCCGAAGTCACTATCATCGGTGGCGCGAGTACGGGCATATTGCAGCAGGCGCTCGGCATTCATGCTTTCGATTCCCGGCTGGAATTCCACCGTGATCGTGCCGTAACCTGCGTCGGGATAATGATTGTCGAGAATAGCTTCGGTGACTTCGATTTCCACGCCGTCGGACGCAATCGTATCGACGACGGTCAGGAACACATCGAAATTGATCCGCACATAATAATCGACACTCACGCCGAGATTTCGTCGGACGGTTTCCATCGCCAAGCCAGGGCCGCCCTCTGGCAGCGCGTTCAGATCGCCCAGATAATTGGCGGTGGTGATGCGTCCGTAGGTGTAGCCGGGAATCTCCACCCACAGATCACGCGGGATGCTGAGTACGCCGACGGTCTTATTCACCGGGTCGATCTGCACCAGAATCATCGTGTCGGTGCGATAGCCATTTTCGGTATCAAAGCCGGTGCGCTGGTCTATGCCCATCAGCAAAATCGTAATGCGGCGCGGATCGTTGATCTCGCCAATATCGGCAAGCGGGTCAAAAGTCGGTGTGGGGCCTTCTGTCGCTGTTGGCACAGGCGTAAACGTCACGCCGGGCGGCGGAGTCTGAGTCGGCGCGGTGCGGGTGGGGAGCGGCGTACCTGTCGCGTCTTGTGGACGGAAGTCGATAAAACTGGTGTCCACGCCCTGCGCTTCGGCATCAATCACGAACTGCCGCGCAAACGAATAAGAAAAGACACTGCATAACGCCATGACCGCCATAAAGACGACCAATCCGACGACGAACATCCATGCTGGAATACGCATAGGGGACAACTTCCTGCTCTTTTATCATCAGAATGAGACACCGTAATGCGAGGATACGTTCCGCGCAAATCGGGTCGATGCGCTCATGCGCGGCGGCATTATAGCAGAAAGGCGCGGCTTTGAATCGGGGGAGTCTTATGCTTAGGGATGATTATACAGGGTATGGACTACAAACACTTGAGGCAGTAAAGCTCAAAATGATCCTCCATTGCCGAGGACAAAGCGCATCTGGACGACATTGGACGAGTTCGTTTCGAGGATGACATCGCCATACCGCGA
>DAOTTO010000309.1:0-3266 GCA_034437895.1 Anaerolineae bacterium
GCGACCAGATCATACAGCCCGCTGTCCGGCGGAGTTTCGACCACATCGCGCTTTTCCAAAGTCGTCGCCACACCGGGCGCGGCAGAAACTGCTTCCATCGCCCGTTCTAACAGTGCCTCATTGCTATCCGTGCCGTGATAATCAAGTTCGCGTCCGATATGATCCGCCAAAAACACGCCAAACCGCCCATTGCCGCAGCCCACATCCAGCACAGAAATGGTCGTCCCGTCAGGCTCCCGCGTAAGATGAGGCAGCAGCTTTTCCCAACCAGGCCAGGCTGTGCCGCGTGTCTGGTCGAATTCATCCGCCGTCACGCGATAAAACTCACGGTTGATGGCGTTTAATCGCCGGATTGTCTCTTGCTTCATAAAAACACTCTTCCTGATTTAGCCCGCAAATTATACAACCACCCAACGTACATTTCCCCATCAGGCTGTGTTAAACTGAAAATCAGTAAATCGAGAGATGAATGTGTTATTTGATTATGATAAATAAATACCAGATTGATCTGGAAACGCATCGCAAGCCGCTGGTTGCCATCTTAAAAGCAATCATCGCTGCACCCGGCAAGCCCTCCATGCAGGATATGAACAATCTGCTGCGCTGGAATCCCCGACCTGATGGGGGCATGTACAGCCGCGCCCATTTGATTGATGCCTATCGCGTCCTCGCCGGGACGGATGAACTGCCGCCCTTTAATGTAGAAATCATCGAGCGTCTGCGGCGCAAGCCCGTCCGTACCAGCTCTGGCGTTACGCCTGTTACCGTCTTGACCAAGCCGTTCCCCTGTCCGGGGACGTGCATCTTCTGCCCGAATGATGTGCGGATGCCTAAAAGTTACCTTTCTGATGAACCTGGCGCACAACGGGCGGAACAAAACAGCTTTGACCCCTATCTTCAAACGTATACGCGCCTACTCTCGCTACACAACACCGGGCATCCCACCGATAAAATCGAAATGATCGTCCTCGGCGGCACATGGTCATTTTACCCGGAGACGTATCAAGTCTGGTTCATCAAGCGGATTTTTGACGCGCTGCATGACTTCGGGCAGAATGGCGAGCGCAACGTCCATGACCGCCGCATTGAAGTGGAAGCGGCACTTTTGGGAACCTCGCAGCTTCATCCAGAGCGCAATCTCACCAACGTCACTTTACACGGCGCTGACCTTGAACAATCATATAATCAAGCGGTGCAGTCGGTCTATAAAGACGAAATGTACCGTTCCCGCGAGATGGTGGAAGAAATCGCCAGCGGGAGCCGCACCCGTTCCCCCATTGACGAATACGCAACATGGGACGAACTCGAAGCCGCGCATACATTCAACGAATCCGCCGACTGTCGCTGTGTGGGATTGGTGATCGAAACCCGTCCCGACCATATCAGTCCAGAAGAAGTGCTGCGAATTCGGCGGCTTGGCTGCACCAAAGTCCAGATCGGCTTCCAAAGCCTTGACGATAAAGTCCTACGGATGAATAAGCGCGGTCACACCGTTGCCGCCACACGCCGCGCCGTTAAATTATTGCGTCAGGCCGGATTTAAAATTCACGCCCATTGGATGCCCAATCTCTACGGCTCATCTCCCGAAAACGACATCGCCGACTACATACGTATGTTTGGGGATAAAGATTTCCGCCCTGACGAGTTAAAGATTTATCCCTGTTCGCTGATTGAAAGCGCTGAACTCATGCAGCGCTACAACGACGGCTCATGGCAACCTTACACCAGCGAAGAACTGCTGCATGTGCTGGTGGAAGCCTTCCGCCATACGCCTGAATACTGCCGCCTCACTCGTGTCATCCGCGATATTCCGGGAACAGATATTGTCGTCGGCAATAAAGCGACCAATTTCCGCCAGTTGGTCGAGAATGAACTGACGCGCCTCGGTGAGCGCAGTCCAGACATCCGCGCCCGTGAGATCGGTCAAACGCAGGTGACGATGGACGACCTCACATTAGACACCATCATCTATGACACCAGTTGCAGCGACGAACTCTTTTTACAATATATCACGCCTACCCGCGAAATCGCCGGCTTCTTGCGCCTCTCGCTGCCCACCCGCGATGAACCGCCGATCACGGATGAACTCTCAGGCGCAGCCATGATCCGCGAAGTGCATGTTTATGGGCAGTCGCTCGGACTAGGTGACTCCACACCCGGTCGCGCCCAGCATCTCGGCCTCGGCACACTCTTGATCGAAAAAGCCGTCGAAATCGCCAAAGAAAACGGCTACACGCGCTTGGCGGTCATTTCCGCCATCGGCACACGCGAATATTATCGCAAACGCGGCTTCGAGGACGGCGAATTGTATCAAGTGCGCGAATTATGATACAGGCCAATGGAAAAACGTATGAACTCACAATACATGCGTTGGATAATATGCTTAAGCGTGATATTTCTGCCGAGTCGGTAATTGAGGCTTTGGAAAACGTGGAACCCTATTATCAAAAGGTGACAGGGCGGGAAATCTACGATCATTTTGTTGAAGAACATGGTGAAACCATTCAAATTCGGATTGTTATTGAAGACGATAGTTTAGTTATTACGGTTATGGAAGTAACCGAGTAAGGAGTATGTGCAATGGAAATTTCGTATGATGCGAAAGCAAAAGCGATGTATATTAAACTCAACGACAAAAAAATCGCTTATACCAAACAACCTGATGAACTCATTGCGCTTGATTTCGATGCAGAGGATAACATCGTTGGCATCGAATTAACCTATGTGCCAAGTCAAGTCGATAATCCATTTGAGGTCATTTATCGCTATATCCCGATAGATGTTTTTGTAGAGCCAAATAGCATCCCACACCGTAAAGCTGTCGATAAATCAACCAATTAACGCGGCATTGAGGACGGCGAATCAAGTGCGCCTCATCGAAAGCAAAAAATTAACGTGAGGGAACAATGGTCATCCAGAGCAGGCTGTACACAATCTCCGAGTTTGAAGCCTTTGCAGATACCGAGGAAAACGGTCACCGACTTTTTGAGCTTATCGATGGGGAGATTGTCGAAAAAGTGCCTACCGAACTACACGGCATCATTGCCGCAAATTTTACTATCGAAATTGGCATTTACTTAAAATTGAACAAAATCGGACGAGTCGCTATCGAGCCGCGCCACAAAGCACCGAATGATGACCACAACGCTCGCCTGCCTGATGTCGCCTTTACCAGCAATGAACGCGCCCTACCGATTGTGACCAAAGGCAGCGTCCCACAATTGCCAGATTTAGCGATTGAAATTAAATCCCCAACCGATACCTAC
>DAOTTO010000310.1:0-3073 GCA_034437895.1 Anaerolineae bacterium
CTCTCCAATACTTGGAGAGGGGGAGAAAAACGCATCTTGAAGTCCCCTCTCCATGCAATGGGGAGGGGATTTAGGGGTGGGGTAAATGCGTGAGCGAAAGTCCTAAAAATATCAAAACGCTTCCATCATCGGGGGCGTTTTTTATTCTCATCTTTGAGGATTAAACGATTAACTTTGTGCAAAAATTTCACTAATCTTTTTTTTGTTTCATTTGCTTGACAAACCCCCAAGATTAAAGTAACTTTAAGGAAATTCTGGGAGCGCTCCCAATTTGGGTTTATTTTTTTGAAAAGAGTTTACGAGATGCGCGAGGATAGTCCAGCCGGCTCTAATGGTCGGTCACTCAACCTAGAAGACATCGCCGCCCAAGCGGGTGTCTCGCGCTCTACCGTTTCGCGTGTGATTAACAACGAACCTTACGTCAGCCAAAAAACACGCGATAAAGTGATGGCGATTATTGAACGCGAGGGTTTTATCCCCAACCCAGCGGCGCGGATGCTCGTTACGCAGCGCACCCGTACGATTGGTGTCGTCATCCCGCAAACCTTGAGCGCGATTTTCGAGGACAGTTTTTACTTCCCCACGCTTTTACAAGGGATTTCTGATGTCACCCATGCCCGTGACTATGCTTTACTGCTGTGGCTAGAAGAAAGTAGCACCGATGGCGAGCGCTTTTATAAGCGTATTTTAAGAAATCGCCTGATGGATGGGCTTGTGATCGCCTCTTCTACCACCGCTTCACCGGGGATTTCTGAACTGATTGAGATGGAAATTCCGCTGGTGATGGTCGAGCGTCCGGCGATTTTCCCGGAGCGCATCAGTTATGTGAGTGTCGATAACGTCCATGCTGCCCGTTTAGCCATTCAGCATTTAATTGGCTTGGGCTATCAACGCATTGCCACTGTAACAGGCGCATTGAACAACGTGGACGGACAAGATCGGCTGGCAGGGTATAAATCCGCTTTAGAAAGCGCTCAAATTCCTATTCGAAATGAACTTATCGCCGAAGGCCAATTTTCTAGGGCTTCCGGCTATACCGGGACAAAACAACTTTTACGCCACAAACCAGAGGCTATTTTCGCGGCAAGCGATCAAACAGCATTGGGCGTTCTGGAAGCGCTCTCAGAAAGTGGCTTACGTGTCCCCCAGGATGTGGCTGTCGTCGGGTTCGATGATATGCCCTCAGCACTGCGGACGAAACCGCCGCTGACCACCATCCGCCATCCCATTCGTGAAAAGGGTGCCCGCGCAACCTCCCTGCTCCTTGATGAAATCGAAGGAATCAGCAGCGGTACGCGCCAGGTTTTACTCCCTACCCAGTTGGTGATCCGCGAATCATGCGGAGCCATTATCGCATCGTGAGATACAGGTCAAAAAGGAGGCCTTAATCAACAAGAAACAAGCAAGTGATCGTCAATATCAGTATTTGTACAGTTTCTGCTCGAAAGGTTTGAAAAAGGAAAACGTTTATGTCTAAAAGAATCTTCCTCACAATTGTTTTAGTGGTGTTGGCAGCCGTCATGGTCGCGCCGACATTGGCACAAGAACCCGTCACCATTAATTGGTTCGTCGGTCTCGGCGGCGGCACCAGCGATCAGCAGCTTGAAGCCCAGGCTCAGGTTGTAGAAGACTTCAATGCCAGCCACCCAGAAATCAACTTGGTTCTGAGTGTCGCGCCGACATTCGAAACCGCGATTGACACCCTCAGCACCTTGATCGCCGCTGGCACCCCCCCGGATGTCATCGGGCCGGTAGGCGTTGGCGGCTCGAACCGTTATGAATGGCTTGACCTATCCGAACTGATGGAAGCCAATAGCTATGATCTTAGCGGTTTTGACCCGGCTTTGGTTGATCTGTATGCCACCAACAATGGCGGTTTCAGTGCCATTCCTTTCGGTGTATTCCCCAGTGTGATCTACTACAATCGGGGTCTGTTCGATGAAGCCGGCCTCAACTATCCTCCCCAGGAATTCGGCGCACCTTACGTGATGCCCGATGGCAGCGAAGTTGCATGGGACTATGATACCCTCGCCGAAATCGCCAAAATTCTGACCGTCGATGGCAACGGTGCAGATGCAACCAGCGCCGACTTTGACCCAGACAATATCGTACAGTTCGGTCTGAACTTCCAATTTGCCCGTATGCGCCTGATGTGGTCAGACCTGCAACCGGAAACCACCTACTATGATGCTGAGACAAATACCGTCGCCGTCCCGGAAAGCTGGACCCAAGCCACCGAATGGCTGCAAGAACGTATCTGGACAGACCACAGCATCCCCTCTACCTCCTACGCCGTCAGCGAAGCGATTGGCGCAGGCAGCGACAATGTATTCAATGCTGGCAAAGTCGGTATGGCTGTTGCCCCGCTGTGGTACACCTGCTGCATCGGCGACTCAGTTGACAACTTTGAGTGGGATATGGCCGTCGTGCCTGCCTCCTTCGATGGTGAACAACACGTCGCGTTGGATGCCGATACCTTCCGCATTCCTGTTGGTTCCGCCCATCCAGAAGAAGCCTTCGTTGTTCTGCAATACTTGCTGAACGAAGCTGTCCCGGTGCTTGCCCCCACTTACGGTGCATTCCCGGCGCGTGCAGAATATCAACAAGGGTGGATTGATTCCAACAGCGCCCGCTATGACTGGGATGTGAATTGGCAAGTTGCCGTGGACAGCTTGGGCTATGCCAATCCTTCCGCCGCCCATCATGAGTCCAACCTCCCGAATTGGTCACAGGTCTATGACCGCGAATTCTCACTCCAGACCGAACTGTTCGGTGACAGCGGCGCTGATTTGGATGTTGCCGCAGCGATTGAAGCCTTCCAAACAGACGTTCAAACGATTGTCGAAACAACCAGCAACTAATTGAATTGATTTTATCGGGGGCGCACATAGATGCGTCCCCGATGACATAAAATGTCGTCAGATCGTATAAAATTTTAGGACTTTCGCTCACGCATTTACCCCACCCCTAAATCCCCTCCCCATTGCATGGGGAGGGGACTTCAAGATGCGTTTTTCTCCCCCTCTCCAAGTATTGGAGAGGGGGCCGGGGGGTGAGGTAAGCGAAAGTCCTG
>DAOTTO010000311.1:0-1773 GCA_034437895.1 Anaerolineae bacterium
GCTGCCGAAGTCGAGGCCGTCATCGCGCAGGCTGGGGGCGATCTGCTCAAAAATGTGACTCTGTTCGATGTTTATCGCGGCGCACCCATCCCGGAAGGCAGCAAAAGTCTGGCGTATGCACTGACGTATCAGACCGATGACCGCACGCTGACTGATAAAGAGGTCGCCCGTGTGCGGAAGGCCATCATCAACGCGGCAGAACATCGCCTTGGCGCGGCGCTGCGAGCGTAAAAGTTCATTTTTTTGACGCAAAGGCGCAAGGGACGCGAGGATACGCAAAGAAAAAGATGAAAACTCTTTGCGACACTTTGCGGGCTCCGCGCCTTTGCGTTTCATTTTCTCCACATCATTGAGAAGCCGTAGGGCAATCGTAGAGTATATTCTAGGCCATATCGCGTAAACTTATAAAAATCCGTTTACACAATATGGCCTAACGACACTTCCTATGAAATCACTTAACTTACTCATCGTTACATTGATTTTGATCTTTCCCGCGCTGGCACTCTCAGCCCAAGAATCGACACCGGAAGCCACCACCGAACCCACGCCCGAAGGCTGGCCTATTGTCGAGCGTTGTATTACAGAATCAACCATCTTGGATGTGGGCGATGAATGGCCTTTTGAAGGCAGCATTTTCACCACATCTGAGCAAGGTGTCCGCGCACTTCACGCCGATATAGGTATTCCCTATTTTGTCGCTTTTAATAACTTTGAACAGTTCACCGATGCAGGCGCAGTATCACCTGATGGAACAATGTTTGCGCTGCCGGGAGGAACAGTTGATAAATGTAGTAATATGATGTGCGATGACTATTATTTCTTTAATGAGATACGAGTTTATAGCACCGATCCAAACCCTGAATTGTTAAATACCATTGAATGGAATGACCGAATGGCATTTTTTGGGGGTGTAGCTGGTGCATCTCAATATCCACTAAACTGGTTAGAGGAGGAAATACTTTCAAATTATTGGCGCATCCAATCTACTACGTGGGAAGAAACAAATTCATATCTAACAAAAATCAATGTCATTAGTGGAGAAATCTCTCCATTAAATGTCGGCATTCCTGATATTCAAGAGTTAGAAGTATCGTTTGACCAAACACGTATCGTTGTAAGACAATCTGATCCAATCACACAAATGGCGACATGGAGTATTTACAGCTTAGAAAATATAAATTTACTCAGTCTGCTCTCAATGCCCAACCAACAATTCCGTGGGGTTTTGAGTTGGTTACCAGATTCTTCAGGTTTCCTAGGTGCTATACGTTACGTCAGCGAAAACGGAGAGCCTATTAGAGAGGAAACTGCTCTATTCAGCCGTGATGGTCTCTACAATGAGCAAGTAACCCCTTTTATCATCAGCGATTACCGCCCTCTCAACCGTCAAACCTTTGATATCAATAGCGCACAAATGGCATTTCTTCTCTATGATACTGAACGGCGAGATCAAATACTTTACCTTGCTGATTTATCGAGACATCAAATCACGAACACATGTTTAGCCGCAAGTTCTCTGGCTTTATCGCCAACTGGTCAAGAAATCGCTTTCACAGGAGACAATTTTATATCAATTTTGGATATTGAGGATGAAAAAATTCACGTCATTCCATACGAGGTTGGCAGTATCATTAGCTGGCGCGAGGGGTAGTAAACAGTTTAAACACTTTCATTTTCGCTGATCTGACGCTCGATTTCGGCAGGATACAGACGGGCATACGCCCAAGCGTTGGCTGAATCCTCGGCGCGGAGGGTCGGGTAGCTTCTCAACAA
>DAOTTO010000312.1:0-6595 GCA_034437895.1 Anaerolineae bacterium
TACAATTTGCACAAGAGCGCCTATGTGGAGTGAGCAATCATCATTTAATATAGGATTAATAGGTGCATTTTATGGCTGCTCGCCCGACCATTTGAGGAAAGATAGCACAAACGCCGCAGCGGCTAATCCCCGTGCGATATTGCGGGCATTACTGACCATCTCTGGTCAATTCGTGACGTACTCATGACTGTTTCTGTACCTGCCAACTGTGTTTAGGGAGACTGCCGAAAAAACCCTTACCTATTCAGGGCAAAGCATATTCTTACTGCCGAGGGTTTGGTAAAGAGCGTTTTAGATGCGTTCTTATCTTCCCAAGAAGAAACATTATTTGGTGATTTTCTTGAAGGCGTAGCCATCTTCGTTTGTGGAAAAGTTTATAATGGTGTGAAACCCCCACAGTCTTATCTTGAAGGGATTGACTTAGTATTTGAGGATACCCATAGGGTATATATTGTCGAAATTAAATCGGGACCTCATTGGGGAAACTCCAGCCAAATCAAGAAAATGCTGATTAATTTTGTCAATGCCAAAGAAATATTGCAGCCCAACTATCCCAATATAGAAATTATGGCAGTCAATGGCTGCTCTTATGGCACAGAAGCTAACGCTATTCAGCGAGGGGGTGCTTATTTAAAGTTATGTGGTCAGGATTTTTGGCGATTTATTTCCAATAACGATTCCCTTTATAAGGAAATTATTGAACCTTTAGGACATCAAGCAGGGCAAAAAAATGACGAATTCCAGCAAGCATATGCTGCAATTATCAACCGATTTACACTCGAATTTGGCAAAGAATACTGCTTACCGAATGGTATAATTGATTGGGAACGCCTTATTCGTTGGGTATCAGAGAGACGAAAAGACGCACGATACCCTCTTGAACTTTAGCAAAAAAGGCGACTCATTGAGCCGCCTCTATAAAATCAACAAACTGTATAAGTTCTATTACCTTAGACAGCATCTATCGCCCCAAATCTAAGGGGATTTAGTTAAGTGTCTCAAATGTTATTTCCCATTCCCCTTCGACATTTGACACATCCCAAAAGATAAAACAGCCACCTTCCTCAGATCGGTAAACTGATGAAACTTCGAGAACTTCAACATCAGAGTTAAATTCATTAAAAACACTTTGACCTTCGCATTCACCTTCAAGTACCTGTGGCCTTAAAATGAAGGCAGAGTCTTGAACTGTCGCCGTTATCGTGTATACACCATCTGCTAGAAAAGTTGGCATTGTTAAGGAGTGTCCTCTTCCAGAGATAGTTGTACCATTCTCGACCATTAGAATACTATCAAGAAAAAAATCTTCATCTAAAAGGTCACGAACTTCAAAACTCCAAGCGCCATCTACGTTATCAGTCTCAAACACAACAGAGCAACCTGTTGAGACCAATAAAGCACTGACATTTAGACTAGTTGAATCAAAGTCTAATTCATTAAAAATGTTATCATCCGAACATTCACCTTCTACTACGATAACTGATAGGATGAAAGAACGATCCTGAACCGTTGCATCAATTCTATAAGCACCACTTGGAATATCGAGAATCTCACTTATATCAGTTCCAGTTCCAGCGATTTCAAACAACGGCTCTTGGGCTAGAGGGTAGAATCTTACAGGCGCGCGTTCTACAAGAAAATCAGCTACATACGCATCCAAGTCATTTGGACGGTAAACTCTCAACCACCCTTCAACAGTTGACTCTTCATCATAAATCGTTAAAACATCACCTGCAAGAACTTGCGCTACAATTTCACTAGTTGTATTTGGAGCAGATCGTAGATTAGCAGTTTCAGTAGTAACAATGTATTCAACGAGATTCGGCGTTGCGTCAGGTGTTGCTTCTTGAGCCTGAATTTTTAGGGCAGGAATAAGAAAAATAAGAATTACTAAACAGATAGAAATTTTCATGACAGATATTACTCCTATATAGATCATAGTGACTTAGCCATAACATAATTATACCTACTATTCATTTACATAAAAGAAAGGTTTATAAGCAAAAATTGACCAGCGTATAGGCCACGTTACTAAAATAGCCTTTAAATAACTGTCTCATCCTGTAACACAATACAAACAAAAAAGGCGACTCAATGAGCCGCCTTACTAAAAACTAATTGCTAACCGCTAAAAGCTAATCGCGCTTACGCAATCGTCACTTCTTCGCAGAGATACACATCCTGAATCGCGTTCAGAAGCGCCGCGCCTTCTGTCATCGGACGCTGGAATGCCTTGCGTCCGCTGATGAGGCCAGTCCCGCCCGCGCGTTTGTTAATCACGGCGGTCTGGATGGCTTCCGCGAAGTCATTCGCACCGGATGCACCGCCGGAGTTAATCAGCCCGACCCGCCCCATATAGCCATTCGCCACTTGATAGCGCGTCAGGTCAATCGGGTTATCGCTGGTCAAGCTGGTATAAATGCGCTCGTCCAGCTTGCCATAGGATGAGCCGCCTGTATTCAGTGCCTTAAAGCCGCCGTTGCTGACGGGAAGTTTCTGCTTGAGGATGTCGGCCTGAATGGTCGCGCCGAGATGATTGGCTTGTCCGGTCAGATCAGCCGAGGTTTCATGATTTGTGCCATTCACTTTAAAGCCGTTGTTGCGGGTATAGCACCACAATACTGTCGCCATGCCGAGTTCGTGGGCATAGGCAAAAGCCTGCGCCACTTCGATAATCTGACGGGTGCTTTCCGCGCTGCCAAAGTAGACCGTCGCGCCAATCGAAACCGCGCCCATATTCCACGCCTCTTTGATCGTCCCAAACATGATTTGATCGAATTTGTTGGGGAAGGTCAGCAGTTCGTTATGATTGATTTTCACCATGAAGGGAATTTTGTGGGCATATTTACGCGCAACTGCGCCGAGTACGCCAAAGGTGCTAGCGACGGCGTTACAGCCGCCTTCAATCGCCAATTCGACGATCCGCGCCGGATCAAAATATTCGGGATTAGGGGCAAACGATGCACCCGCCGAATGTTCGATGCCCTGATCGACAGGCAGAATCGACAGATACCCCGTCCCTGCCAGCCGACCATGATTAAACATCTGGCCTAAGCTGCGAAGCACCTGTGGGCTGCGGTCTGTCTGGGTATATACGTCATCGACAAAAGTCGGTGATGGCAAATAAAGATGATCTTTGCTGATGGTCTGGGATTTATGATTGAGGAGCGTGTCGGCTTCGTTACCGAGCGCTTCGGCGATTTTGTCGATGGTATAGGTTTGTGTTGCGGCAGAAAGTACCATGGGAGCTGACTCCTTAAAACATTCAGCTTGCGGAGGTAAATTTTCGATCTTATTGATTCGGGATTAAGTATAACAGGTTTGAGGAGAGAAGGGTAAAAATCCCCAAGTTAGATGGCTGTAATTTTTATATCGCATTGATATATTGACAATGATAAAATAAATTTTTACAATAAAATTAGTTTTATCAATGGGATCGCTTTATGCAAGATGTCTGTTATATCGATGACCTCAACCGGGCAATGACTTTACTCAAACCGCTGCGATTAGAGATTCTGCGGCGGCTGGATGAACCGCGCACCTGCCCAGAATTAGGGGATTTCTTTGACGAGACCGCCCAAAAAATTTACTACCATATCAAAGCGCTAGAAGCCGCCGGATTGGTGGAAAAAGTCGAAGAACGACGGGTGCGCGGTGTGATGGAGGGCTACTATCAAGCTGCCGCTCGGTCTTACTGGCTCGCGCCCAAGCTCGTGGGGCAAATCGGCGGAACGCAGCAGGCAGGCGACCAAATGAGCTTGCGTATGCTATTAGAACTTGCCGAAGAAGTGATTGAAGATACGGGCAGATTGGGCAGCGCATTCGTAATAGGCAGCCCTGTGGCCTCGCTCTCTCTTTCCGCGCATATTCACTTGCCTGATGGCTCGCGTCGAGCAGCGTTCTTAAAAGAAGTTCAGGTGGTTTTTCAACAGCTTGCCCACAAATATGGCTTGCCGGAAGATGAATTGGCTGTGACCGATGAACAAGGCTTTCGGCTGGTGCTGATGTGTTATCCCAAATCCGACCTCCCCACTGGGCATGGATAACTTATTTGCCCTCGTTTGCACTTTATCTCGTAGTTCTGTTTATTTTTGAGGAGAACGTTTATGTTTAATCCTGTTCGTATGCAGTTGAAACTTGCTGCCGCGCCGGAACGTGTTTTCGAGGCACTGACGGACGCAGCCGCATTGGAGGCATGGTTCTGCGAACATGCTGAAATCACGCCGGAGCATTATGCTTTCTGGGGGCGATTTACGCCTAAAGCGCCAGATCAAACGCAAGGGCAGCATGTTCTAGTCAGCCGGGTCGCGCCGCGTGAACTCGTCTATGAGTGGCAACTGAAAGGTGCCGCCTCGCAAGTCACGATCAAACTTCTGCCGCGTGATGAGGAGACGATTCTCACGCTGCGCCAGACCGCCACAGACGTAACTGGCAATTATCACCTCGAAGATTTCTGGTTTCTAGCGATGGAAAATCTCCGGCGTTATCTGGATGGAAAACCTTGCGAAGCGCGGATAGACTACACTCAGCCGATGAAGGGCGATATTCGACATGAAACTGTCGTAGATGCTCCGGCTTCGCGTGTGTTTGAAGTCCTCATCAACCCTGATGAATTAGACCGGTGGATTGCGACTAAAGCAACTGTCGAGCCACAAATCGGCGGAAAATACGATATTGGTTGGGGCGAATACACCGCCGGGGTCAAAATTGTAGACCTTGTGCCTAATCAAAAATTGTCGATTAGTACGCCCGAAGACCCTACCTACGGCAACAAAAACCGCACAGAGACGATCATGACCTGGATTTTAGAGGAAAGCGACGGAAAAACCCGTTTAACCTTTATCCACAGTGGCTTTGACGTGGACGAGGATGTGAGTGGTATTTATACCGGATGGCGCAGTTTCCTCAACTGGGTGCGCTCTGTCGCGGAATACGGCGCAGATTGGCAGCCGCCGTTGGTGATTGTTCCGCCGGGAATGATTGCCTACGCTGCCAGTATCGTTAATGCTCAAAATGAAATCGTTGACGAATTAAAAGCACCTCTTCCCGCCTGAGCAAGCAGTTAAAACGTCTATGCAGGGACGAGCGTAATATCGTCCCACATAGCAACCATATGAGCTAGGGCAAAATCGTCACCTGCCGCACCTGAGTGCCTACCGGAACATACAACCCAATTGAACCGGGGGGCGGCACGGAATCAAGCATCACATTCAGTACAATCTCGCCATTCACCGCCGCGACCACCCGCGCATTACGCACTTCGACCCGGATATTGGTTTCGGCTGCGGGGGTGCTATTTTCGATCTGCACAGCCTGAAGCGCATTTAAGCCTTGATTCGCTAAATATGTCTCTGAAAGAATCTGCGCCCGTGTAACACGATACAAGCCCACCGCCCTTAGCTGCTGCCCGTCATAATAGAGTTCCAGCGCCAAGCCTTCAACCGTTTCATCCGCTGGAATATTCAGCAGGATATAATTGGCCGAAATCAATCCCGCGCCTTGTAACACAACAAGCCGCGCATCAAAAATGTATTCGGTGAAATCGCTTTGCTGCGTCAAAAGCCAATTGGTGATTCCCTGTGCTGCTAAAACCCCTTCATCATTCAAACCCCAATCCTCAACGCCACTAAACGTCCAAAATCCGCCGCCAAGTCCCTCACTAAAACGCTCATCAAACAACGCTGGCGGCGGCGGGGTTGCCGAAAGGAAATCAATCGGGGGTGGGGTCGCGGTGATAAAACCGAGTGCGATAGAGGTCGCGTTTTGATTAAGTGCGGCTTGTGTCCCTTGAAATTGCAATTGACTCCGGGTCGCTTCCTGAATAAAGGCGTTTTGCGTGGACTGAAAATCAATTGCGCCGCGTGTCGCTTGTTGGGCGTTGGCAATAGCAACGGAAGTTTGTGAGGCGTTAACGTCTAAAATGATCTGTGTCGAGGCAGCATTAAGCGCGTTTTGGCGATTATCAAGCGCGGCAAGGGTGCTGTTGTTGGCGGCGAGAGTCACTTCATTATTGAAGGCTTGCTGCGCGTTGGTCGCGGCAGCGGCAGCTTGCGCCACAGCCGTTTGATTAAGTGACCCGCCTAAACTCTCTAATGAGTCTGCCGTCCCCTGAAAACCGACCTGCGTTTGCGTCAGATCGTAGATCAGCCCAAGCCCGATGACTTCAGGCCGCACCGTGACAATCACAACTACAGTCACCAACGTAAACGCCAGCAAAATCAAGGTCAGCCAGAGCATCAGCGCATTGCCGCGTTTGCGCCCTGAGCCGCGTGGTTTCGTATCATAGTCATGGGGGACTAAATTGTCAGGTCGAGACATAAAGGCCATCCTTACGAATCATAATACTCTAAAGTTTACCAGACCCGCCTACCAAAAACACATTTATGGCCTTAATTCGTAGGGTGATCGCAATAAATGCGGGAAGAAGATTTGACGCAAAGGCGCGAAGAACGCAAAGTTACGCAAAGATTTTGTAGCAGGACTTTCGCTTACCTCACCCCCGGCCCCCTCTCCAAGTATTGGAGAGGGGGAGAAAAACGCATCTTGAAGTCCCCTCTCCATGCAATGGGGAGGGGATTTAGGGGTGGGGTAAATG
>DAOTTO010000313.1:0-5588 GCA_034437895.1 Anaerolineae bacterium
ACGGTTTTTTCTTCTACGTCCACCACCCACACCAATGTTCCGGCGGCCTGATAATTGGCGATTTTAACGCGCATTTTTTCGTCTTCGTTGCCCGGCGAGAGGACTTCAACCGCTAAATCCGGCGGATTCGGGATGTAGCCATTTCTGTAGGCCAATTCGGGCTGCTTGGCATACGTGATAAACCCGACATCAGGGATATAGCGCTCACCCGACACCCAATAGCCGCCGTCCGCGCCTGTCAGATAACCGATGTCGTTTTGCTGTAGATACATAAAGAGAAAACCAGAGATACGTACACCCGTATTGGAAGATGCAGGATTTGAGACCACTTCGACAATCTCCCCACCAATAAATTCAAATTCACGCTCCACATTTTCAGGACTCAGCGCGAAGGCTTCAAATTCCTCCACCGTTATCGTTTTTAATTCCATCGTCACGGGTTTACGCCTCAAATACTTTTGTGTGATTATCGTATCATACGCTTTATGAGTCTAATCAATCTTATTTAGAATTTCAGAAACCCCTTGATCGCCGCGTTCAATGGGGTCATTAGCAAGGCTGCCTGCCATTTCGTCGATAAATTGAAACCAATCTTGGCGTTTTGCCTCATCGGTTGATGTAGGTAGCGCATCCCGCAGTGCTTTCGCCAGCAGTTCCATGAGCTGCGCTTGTTCTTTAGGCGAAAGTTGCAATGCCAGCGTCGAAACTTGATTCAATGTCACATCGCTCATTTTGTATCCTCAAATATGATTGGCGCGTTTTTAAAAACTATTTCCTATTTTGCTCGGTACTTTTCGGCTCAATATTTGGTTTACCTCTTCATAATGCTTACGCCAAAATGAAATAGTTAAACTTGGAAAAAAGGAAATTCTTTTAGTATAAATTCGGGTTTGTAAAGGAAATAAACTAATCTTAGAAATATCTGCCCAATTTACAAAGCGCTTCTTCAACGGGCCACGTACCAAGATACCATCTTCGTAGATAACTATGTCTGCTGAAATTTCAAACTGAAGATATAACATCCTATTCAGTACGACGCACCAAATGATACATTCGCTCAATCTAAATATCCCAAATTGAAAAACTAGATAGATGACGAAAATTTGAAAAGATAAATAGGTGACGCATACCACCACTTTTGCAATGAGCCTTTCTGGACAATCTATAAGGATGTCTGAATTATTATTCGTCTACTTACCTCTGCTTTTTAATGTATTCTTGCTTGGCTAAAGCACTTGTATCAACAAAATAAACCGTTACCATTCACCTCGATCTTCGTTGACCAAATCGAGAATAGTTTTTGCGCCAGCTATAGCTGCTTTAAGTTTCAGGGCGAACATCATCAGTTTCCTCAGAGGTTTTTTTGAGGAGATGCAGGGGCGAATCGTCGATTCGCCCCTGCGGAGATCATATTGAAACGTTATTCGCCTTCAGCTTCGGCGGCGGGGCGCGCCAGCGTGAATTCAATCACAACCGGGTTGCCGTTGTAATCTTGCACCGCCACTTCGATGCGCCCGTCTTCTGGCACAACAAATTCAAACATCAGGTTAGAGACGCGCCCGATACTTTGGTCGGCAAGCGTTACGCCATTTTGGGTGACGGTGATGCGCGGTTCGCTGTTCACGGTGGTCAGCAAGCGCGCGCCGAGTTGGATCGTCTCGCCCGCTGTACCTTCAAAGACCAGCGTACCGAGATATTGTTTGTCGCTCAGGCGGACGATTTGCGTTTCGCCCGTGACGAGATCAGGCACCGAGGCATTTTCGACGATCAAGTTGAACGTGCCGTCGTCGCCGGGGATATAGGAGCGAATCACCAGTTGATACGTTCCATCTTCGGTCACTTGATAGCGCAGTTCAGGATCGAAGCCCTGTCCGCCGTCATCGTCGGAAGCGACTTCAAAGCCGTCGGGGCCGATCAATGAAAGGCGGGTATCCACCGTCCCTTGGCTCTGGACGATGACGGTGATGGTATCGCCAATCGCGCCTTCGATGCTGTAATAAAGCACATCTTGGCCTTCTTCCGCGAAGCTACTACGGGCGCGATAGCCATAGCTGATCGCCACCGGATCAATGCGGTTGAGGGTTAAGTTGTATGGCTGGTCAGTCGTCGTGTCGTAGCTGGTAATGGTGATGACGTAATCGCCTGTTTCGGGCAGCACATAGGGCCCAAGGATTTCTGTGCCACCATAACCCTGGACGTTGGTCGTTCCGCCTGTCAGTCGCGCATAGACCGAAAAACTATCCGTCGTCAGGTCGAGGCTTACGATGTCGCCTGCCGTACCCGTGAAGCGGTACACCGAAATGGGGGTGATGCTGCTGATTGCGCCTTCCACCGTTTGGGTGTATTCAATCGGGTCAACGGTGGCGGTGGCGAGGGACAGGGTAAAGCTGCCCGTCGCGGGGGCGCTATCGTTGCTGCTGCCGTAGCTGGTCGCCGTAATGGTGTACGTGCCGCTTTCGGTGATGCTGTAGGGCCCGATGCGCGAGTCGAGGTTGCCTGCGCTGTCATCATCGCGCTGGATTTCTGTGCCGTCGGCATCCAACAGCAGTAAGTAGGTATCAAAATCCTCAGCGATCATCGTGATCGAGATTAAATCTCCGGCTGCGGCCTCAAAGGTGTAGTCGATGCTGGGTGTGTTCTCCGTAAGGCTGCCGCTGACGGTATCTCCGATGCTAATCGCTTCAACTGCTGTCGTTGTGGGCGTGTCCGTCTGCGTAACGGGTGCGCCGTCGGCTGATACGCTTAAGGTGTAGTCGCCTTCGCCGAACAGGTCGCCTTCGGAGCTGACCGCCCGGAAGCTGGTCACGATGATGGTGTAAGTGCCATCTTCTGGCAGTCTATAGGTGATTTGCGCGTTGAGTTGTCCGGCGCTGTCATCATCTTCTGCATACAGGTTGCCCTCGGTATCTTGCAGTTGCAGATACGGGTCAAAATCTGTCGAACTCAGCGTAATCGTCACATCTTGTCCAGCAGTGCCTTCAAAGGTCAAGGCAGCCGACGCTTCGGTCAAGGTGCCGCTGACGGTATCGCCAATGGCAATTGTGCCATCCGCCGACGGAGGTTGGGTCGTCGTATTATTGTCGGTTTGATTGTTGTCGGGCGCTGTGCCGTCTGATGAGAGGGCAAGTGTAAAGTCGCCGCCTGCGGTGTCTGTACCGCCGCTGGTCACGGCGCGATAGCTCGTCACGAGGATGGTATATGCGCCGTCTTCCTCAATCGTATAAACGACCTGAGCATTTAAACGTCCGGCGCTGTCATCATCTTCCGCCAATATGTCGCCGCCAGCGTTCACCAACTGGAGATAGGTATCGAAATCGGTGGAGGTCGCCGTAATGGTGATGGTTTGTCCGGCGCTGCCATCAAAGGTAAAGCCAGTGGACGCGCCATCAAGTGTTCCTTCCACCGTGTCGCCAAGCGCAATCGTGCCGTCAGCGTTGGGGGGCTGGGTGGTTGTGTTGCTATCCGGCTGCGTGTTATCTGGGGCGGAACCATCGGCTGAGAGGCTCAGGGTGAAATCGCCGGGGGCGAATTCGCTGCCTTCGGAGCGCACTTCGCGCAGGCTGGTGGCGATAATGGTATAGGTGCCGTCGGCTTCTAGCGTATAGATGATCTGCGAATCCAACCGTCCGGCGCTGTCATCATCTTCCGCCACTTGGCTGCCATTTTCGTCTAGGAGCAGCAGATAACTGTCGAAATCTTCCGAAATGAGCGTAATCGTCACTTCTTGATTAGCTGTACCGTCGAAGGCATACGCGAGGCGCGGGTCATCTTGGGTCAGCGTACCTTCAATGGTGTCCCCGATGCCAATCGTACCCGGTTCGGTGGATTGCTGCGTCTGATTTTGTTGGCTTTGCGGTGTCGATGTCGGAGATGTAGGTGTCGGGGTAGCATCGCCACTGTTGTTATTGGGTGTTGATGTGCCATCACCATTCAGGGCGAGGGTAAAATCGCCTTCCTGGAAGAATTCACCGTTAGAGCTAAATTCACGCAGGCTGGTTGCCACAATCGTGTATTCGGCATCGTCCGGCAGGGTAAAGACGATTTGCGAATCCAGTCGTCCGGCGCTGTCGTCATCTTCAACCAAGACATCCCCGTTGGCATCTTGCAACAGGAGATAAGAATCGAAATCGTCAGAAGTCAGCGTAATCGTGACCTCGACATCAGCCTGCCCCTCAAAGAGGTAAAGGGCGCGGCGCAGGGTATCGCTAAGTGTTCCGTTTACGGTGTCGCCGAGAGTAATGGTTTCTGCATCCTGCTGGGCGGAAACGACGATGACACCGAGCATCATCATCGCAAGTAGCGCAAGGACGAGAAGCAATTTACGCGCATGATTCATCTAAATAATCCTTTTCAGTACCATCGCAAGTATGCCTATTGTAAGTCAAATTCCCGAATCCGCCTATTAAAGGTCGATGATGCGGAGGGCAGTCGTTAGGTTGTATTTCCTTCCGACGTGCTTTGTGCTACATTACAACAACGCACGAGAAAAGGATAAAGTTCCCGATGCTGCGGTAAAAGGTAAAAAGCTAAGGCAAATTACGCAAAAGAAGAAATAATTTTTTACAGTTTGCTCGCTTGGTTTTGTAAAATTGTGATAAATGGCTAATGACTGAGGGTTACTTTTATGATTGAACAGATGGCGGAAGCTGCCAAACCAATTCTCGATTTTCCGATTATCCGGCGGGTGCGCCGTAATCATGCACTGGAACACGCCACGATCCATCTTTTGAGCCGGATGAACCGTACCCTCCGTATGGCGGGGCGCAGTTCGGATGGCGGATTCATCCTCGTGGGCGAAGTGCCGACGGATCAGGTCGAAAATGCCGTGAGTGATGCGCTAAAACGGCTGAACAATGGCGAAAGCAATTTGGCACTTCATCCCAACTGCGGCACGAATCTCGTTACGGCGGGGGCGCTCACGACGATGGCAGCGCTGGTGGGATTGGGCAACAAAAGTAAGCCAATCACGGCGGATCGCATCTCGTGGACGATGAGCTTGATGATTATGGCGATTATTGTAGCGCAGCCGCTCGGTATGACGCTGCAAAAGCATGTGACCACCGATGGCGACCCCGGTGATCTGGAAGTCGTCAGCATCACGCGGCGCGAAGTCCCTTGGATTTTTGGCGGTGTCATCACGCTGCACAACATCATCACGCGGCGGGGATAGTAGGTCTATGAACACATCCAATTCGGCAGCGCGGCAGGCGGCGCTGGTGATTTTGTTTATCCTGATGGTCGCCTTTGGCCTTAGCACCAGTTTGCGCTTTATGGGCAGTACACAGTTGGCACTGCAAATCTGCCTAGGTGCGGTGGGCTTAATCGTGTTGGTGTTGGTAGTGGGGGCGGTCATCGTGGCGGCGAATAGAAATAGGCCGTAACGCAGCGATGGAAAATTCACAAGTTTGCCCTGAATGCGGCGCTGTGTGGGTGGACGGCATCACCTGCCAGGATCATTTTCATCAGATCAGGACTTTCGCTTACCTCACCCCCCGGCCCCCTCTCCAACACTTGGAGAGGGGGAGAAAAACGCATCTTGAAGTCCCCTCTCCATGCAATGGGGAGGGGATTTAGGGGTGGGGTAAATG
>DAOTTO010000314.1:0-1509 GCA_034437895.1 Anaerolineae bacterium
GACGAAGAATTAGAAGCCGCTGCCATCGCCGCGACCTTAGTAGCAGATCGCAACCGCCGATTGACGGGGCAAATCGTCAGCGGTGGCAAGCGCGACACCAGCAATTGGAAATGGATGACTCGCTACGAAAGAATGCGCCGCTAGATGAAATATACGACAACCATCAACGACAAAAAATTTGAGATTGAAATTACCAACGATGGAAAACTGCTCGTCAATGGGCAGCCGCGCGAGGTTGATTTTCTCCATTTGGACGAATCACTGTATTCGCTCATCATGCAAAATAACTCGCATGAAGTGGTGGTGGAACAGCGCGACGGTGATTATGAGGTCTTAGTCGGTGGACATTTATTCACCGGGCGGGTGCTGGATGAACGCGCTCAATTGATGGCCTCACGGCGCGGCGGCGGGTTTACCGAAACAGGCGAAATTACGATCCGTGCGCCCATGCCGGGGCTAATCGTCGCCATCACAGTCAAGGAAGGCGATGAAATTAAAGCAGGGCAGACCGTCGTGATTCTTGAGTCTATGAAGATGCAAAACGAACTCAAAGCCCCACGCGATGGCACGGTACAGCGCATCAGTGTTGAAGCCGGGCAAACTGTCGAGCAGAAAAAGATTCTGGTGACGATTACCTAATCCCCATAGCAAATCTGAAACCAGAAGCGGATTATAATGTTCCGTAACAACTTTTCGGAAATTTAACGGGAGTAGGCGACATGCGTGTTAGGGTTAAGCTATGGGTTTTACTGCTCGTCTTATGTTTTTTGCTGCCCCTCGCACTGACATTTGCCCCTGCTGGTTTTCCCGACATGCTTAAAGTGTTCCAGCCGTTGCTTTGTGAGAACGACGAAACGTTGATTACAACTCAGAACGCCTATGCCGATTTTCGCGGGCGCGGCACATCTTTCAACTATTACTGCCGCGATTTGGAAGATCAGACAAAGGATGTGACGGGTCAATATGTGCGGCTCATCTTGGGCATAGGTTTGATCCCGTTTGTGCTTGTTATTATCTTGGGTGCGATTATGGCACGCCGTTTTACAAAATCCTTCTTTGATCTTGCCCAGCCAGCGGGGTTTTACAGCGGTACTTCCCCTAACGTCATTATGCAAACACAAACTTACGACCTCAACGATCCACAGTTGAAGCAAAAGATCGCGCAGATGAAAACCAATTTTGGTACGGGGAATGTGAATACTACTGATTTGATGGAAACCCTAAGCGCGGTCAGTTCCGCCTTTGCTAAAGGTGATTTTCAAACTAGCGACATGACATCTGACTCATTAACAGAAAAGCTGCGCGAACTTAAAGATGCGCTCGATTCCAGTTTAATTATTCAGTCGGAATATGACCGCAAGCGGCAGGATATTCTGGACAGCTTTAAATACAGGACTTTCGCTTACCTCACCCCCCGGCCCCCTCTCCAATACTTGGAGAGGGGGAGAAAAACGCATCTTGAAGTCCCCTCCCCATGCAATGGGGAGGGGATTTAGGGGTGGGGTAAAT
>DAOTTO010000315.1:0-10840 GCA_034437895.1 Anaerolineae bacterium
GATCCTTGGGCGGAAGCCGCCCGTTATTTTCACCAGATTCATGCGGGTATGATTGGCAATGTCATCGCGCAAATCAGCTTGCCTCTCAGAAAAATGGGCTATGTGGTAAGCCAAGAATCTAGCTTGCAAATCGCCGAAGGCCGTAAGCCAGATGTCGTTTTAGAGCGCCAACCAGAAAAGTTCCCTTCACAAAAAAATCACTTAAATTACCCGTCGGCAGCCGCAGCCATCCTCGCTGAACCTGGCATCACCGTTTCGGTTGAAGCGCCTGAACTGGATGCACTCTTTATCAGGGATTTTGACGACGGAGCATTGGTGACAGTTGTAGAAGTGATTTCCCCTCGAAATAAGTCGCATTTAGAAGATATTGAAAGATACCAGGCTGATCGGTCACGCTTATTTTTAGAACGGGGCGTAAACGTCGTTGAAGTTGACCTAACACGCTCCATACAGCGTTTGTTTGACCACGAGCAAACCCGTTATCATCCTTACCACACGGTCATATTTACCGCAGAAGGCCAAATTTATCTGGTCTTGGGTGAATGGAATCAACAATTAAAACGGATTGCGCTCCCCTTGCGAAATGAAGTCGTCGGGGTCGATTTGCAAGAGGCTTACACCATCGCTTACCAGCAAAAACTGATCGCCTCCCAAATTGATTTTCGGGAGGACTACACCGTACAGGGGTTAAAGTTTTCCAAACTGTTGACAGATGAACAGCGTGAGGGGGCGCTCAAGGCCGTGAGCGAATGGCAAACCGAACTCGCCCGACTGCGAGAGGCGTAGTAGAGATGCACTACGCCTCGATAGCGCGCCTTACAACGCTTTAAACCTGCTAAAAAGCGGCTCAAGCGGTTGATCTTCCCGCCCGACTAAGCCATAACCGTTGTGCATACTCATCGCCCACGCATACCAAATCATCGCCGCAACCTGCCCCGGATAGCGCATTTTCATATAGCTGACGAAATCACCCGCATATTTCATAATGGCATCATTAGGGTCAAAATCGCGGTCAAGGATGCCCCATTCGGTAATCCAGATCGGGCGACCCGGCAAAATCGGTAGATAGGCTTGCATTTCATCGTCGATATGACCAAACGGCGCATACGTTTCGCCTAATTTTGTCCCGCGTCCGTAAGGATGAAACGCCAATCCATCAGGCCGAAAGCCGTCGTGCATAGCCTTGAGCGTGGCACGGGCATAATTGCCGCCGTTTTGTGGGCCGCCGGTGTGTCCGCCGCTGATGATGGGTGTCACGGAGTCTACACGGCGCACGGCCTTTATCGTCTCTGCCAGTAAGTAGCCGTAATCGCTAGGCGGCATCGGCACGGAAGCCACCGCCCCCATCGGCGCATCCATCTCATTCCAGATTTGCAAAGCGTGGACGATATTTTGTCCGGCATATTGTTTAGCGATTCGCGCCACCATATCGGCAAACCGCGCCGTGAGCGCCCGCCATTTATCCGTCGTCATGCTAGGCCAAGGCCAGAATTCATTTTTACCTTCGCCGTAGGTCTGATGCGTGAAGACCAACAAGACTTTGAGTCCGGCGCGGGCGTATTTTTCCAAAACAGGTTTATAGCGATTATAGGCTGCGTCAATATCTTCTGACCCTTGCGCGGCGGAGACGTTATAGCCAAAGCGCACCCAGCCCATACCACGCAAACGCGCTGGATCGGGTGTGCCGAGTGGATGGTAAATATCGAGATTCACGCCTGTGAGATTCAATGCAGGCGGAATCGCCATCACTTCCGGCAAAGCACCCTCGTAAGGCGCGAGATACCACGCAGCGGTATAAGCATCCATCCCGTAAAGCGTCTTCACGCGCAGCCATTGATCTTTGACACCGAGTTTGCTTTGGGTGGCTTCTTTGCTTTCCAGCGAGATTAAAAAGTCATTTTTGCCGACTTGCCCGATGGGATTACCATCGACGGGTTTTTCGCGCAGGCGCAGCCCTTCCATCGTCGGCTTGAGCGCGATGGGTTTAACTTTCGGCGCGGCGGTGGGGGTAGCAGGCGTTGTCGGCGGGGGTTGTTGTAGGGGCGCAGCAGTCGATTGAGCCGCGCCCGTCATGGCTTCACGTTCCAGTTCCAACATCCATGCAGCGGTGTAGCCCTCGACTCCCGTCGAAACGCGCACACGCAGCCATTGATCTTTTACCCCCACTTTGCGGGCGGTATCTTCCAGCGATTCGAGCGATTCAATCGTATCCGCGATATAAATTTGCCCAATGGGTTTGCCATCAACGGGTTTTTCCCGCACTCGGAGGCCATCCTGTTTCAGTTTTAATTTTGCCATGTGGAATGCTCCTATAATAACCCTCGATAAATAATTAGAATTTTTTGAACCACCAAGAACACCAAGTATTTGAACCTAAATTCTTTGTGTCCTTTGCGGTTCAGTTTTGCATTTTCTTTCGCAAGTCTACTTATCTTAAAGAAGGCGATAAAATCTCTAGCGTTAGACTAAGTGTATGGTGATTCGCAAATGGGGAACATTGGGATTTGGTCTAATTGTGTGCAGCGCTGGTCTTGGTTATGATTTTGGGATATTCATATTGCAGCGGCGACTCGCCGAGTCGCCGCTACGCCAATAACATTTATTTTTGAGGACTTATGACACCTAATCCAAATCGATTTTTGTCCAACCCTGCCCCTGCTGATATGCCTCGCACCGCAGATGTGATCGTGATCGGCGGTGGGCCAACCGGCGCGGCGGCACTCTGGGGGATTGAAAAAGCGGCTCCCGGCACGAAAACTGTTTTGATCGAACAAAACGCGCAGTTAGGCGGCGGTGCATCTTTGGCCTCGCTAGAAAACTTCCGCACCTGTTGGGCAGCGCCGTGTTTGCATCGTATGATGATTCGCAGCATCGACGTATTTCATCACGCCGACGAGGTTTTTGGCGACGGCGCGGATTTAGGCATTAAGCAGCGCGGCTATTTATTTCTTGCTGCGAGTGCCAAGCAAGCCGCCCAATTTAAAGCCGATGTCGAGCATTTTCATCGTCTTGGCCTAGATTACATGGAATATCTGGACACCGATGAATTGCATTATCGCTATCCTTGGCTGGGGAAAAAGATGATCGCCGCGAAAGTTGATCCCACCGCTGGTTGGCTGGATTCCAATGCGCTGGTCTATCGACTGGCGAATGGTGCGCCTAATGCCAAAATTTTGCTGGACATCAAAGATACGCGAATCAGAGTAGAAGGCGGCAAAGTCGTCGGCGTTTCAACCGCCAATGGCGACATTGACGCGCCAAATGTGATTATCGCGGCGGGGGCGGGTTCACGCGCTTTAGGCCGCAACATAGGCATCGAAATTCCGATTGTCTCCCGTCCGCGCCAGAGCTTTACGGCACCTTGGCGGCACGAAGCCTTTCCCGAAGATGCGCCGTGCCTGATTAGTGCCTCGCCGCATCCGCACGTCCGCCCGGAAGCGAGAGACGGCGCGATCTTCGGCTGGGAATATTATTGGAACACACCCGCCGACGACCACAAAATCGATAAATTGGAAGTTCCGCAATACCCCGCCGAACACTATAAAGACCCACGTTTTCCGTCGATGACGCTCTATTTATTGGCGCGGCAGTTCGGGCATGAAGAAGGCGAAGGCTTTGCCGACCCGCGTTATTTGCGTGGGATTTATCATCGGGCAGGCTATTACGTCTACCGCGATAATGCCTACACGACGTTGCCGGATGGGACGAAGCAGCCGTATGCCAGCCAACGCGCCATCATTGACCGCTGGCCTGACATCGAAGGTCTATTTCTATCCGTCGCGCATGTCGGGCATGGCATTATGTCCGCACCAGCAACCGGGGAGATTATCGCCAGTCGCGTGTTGAATCAACCGCTGCCTGATCCAGCCTTTGTAGAATTTGGCCTCAATGTGCCGTATGTGGAGTTTGATGAAGGCGGCTTATCCGACGGTTAGCTGAGATTAGGGATACAGATTGGGGTCATCCGTCGCAAAACCCTCATTGGCTGCCGCTGCCAGCAAATTGCGATCCGCCGAGACAAACGTCATCGGCTCGTTGAGATACTTGACGGCCTGAACAGCAGAGGCCAACTGAATCGCGTCTAACGTCCGCAGGTTGTGCTTGTCTACTAAAGTCGCAGCCTCTTCTATAATATGCGTTTCTAAGTAAGAAACGAGATATTCTTGTTTAAAATGCTGCACAAAGTTATGTTGCAACGTTGTAAGGGTCGCAGCATTCAGGGTATGATTGCTAACACGCCTCCGTAGTAAGGAATTCATCTCTACAAAAGCTATTTCGGAAATGACAATCACATTTCCAGTGGCAGGCAGAATCCAGCTTAATACCCAGACTGAACCAATTTCTGTGATGTAACGTTTAGCAAGTGCGCTGGTATCTACAAAAAAGAGACTCATATTTACCACTCGCCACGATCTTCGTTGATATCGTCGAGTATGCTTCTCGCTCCGGGTGGCGGTGTTCCAATCTTGAGTAATTCTTCGGGTGAAAGTGGAACAAAATCCTCTGGTAATTCAAAATTGAACTCGGTGACCAAAATTCCTGCCGCCAGCATTTTGGCGCGAGCGGCCTCCCGCGCCGGATTGGTGTAAGGCGGGAGGGGGGTAGATTCAAGCGATAGGGTGGCAAGTGCTTCCGGTTGAATGAGGATTTCGACGCTGCCAGTGGGCGTATCCGGCGGCAGATCAATCACCAGACGGCGATCTTCCCCGATTACGGCATGAAGTTTGATGGCGACCATAGCTTACCTCTCCCATTATAGATACAGCCCACGCTGGATTACTTCAATGTTCTACGCGCTTTTGCATATTCATTACAAACCGTGATAGCATATTACGCGGCATAAAGCGCGTTGTAAAGGCCATGACTTTATTCATCATCCCCGTGACGATGACGCGCTGCCCCTTCATCATTGACTGATAACCTGCTTCCGCCACTTCCTTGGCAGTCATCAATTTCCCTTGCACTAGTTTGGACTCGGTCATCGCGGCACGCTGCTGGAATCCCGATTCTGTCGGTCCCGGACACAGCGCCGTAACGGTCACGCCTGTGCCATTCAGTTCTTCCGCTAGCGCTTCGGAAAGCGATAGCACGTAGGCTTTAGTCGCATAATAAACCGCCATCAATGGCCCCGGCTGGAACGCGGCAGTGGAGGCGACATTGAGAATTTTGCCATCGCGCCGCTGCACCATCCCCGGTAAAAACAATTTGGTGAGATGAGTCAGCGTCACCATATTCAACTGCATCTCGTCCAATTCGGTCTTTAGCGGAATCTCGCTGAAGGGACCGTAAGTGGCGTATCCGGCATTATTTACCAGCACATCAATTTGCATCCCTGCCTGTTGAAGTTCAGCGAACAATTCATCGGGCGACTCATGTTTGGCTAAGTCTTTCGGGATCACTTTGACAGTGATGCCGTGTTTGGATTGTAAGTCGTTTGCCAGCGTGAGCAACTTATCCGCGCTGCGTGCTACCAGTACCAGATTAAATTTCTCCCGCGCAAAAATTTTGGCGAATTCCTCACCTATTCCGCCCGATGCGCCTGTGATTAAGGCTGTTTTTGCCATGATGTCCACTCCTGTTTATGATTGAGCCAAATGGTAAGCGCGATCTTTTACAACGTCAATGGCTAATCATGAGTTTTTGCTCATATTTTTTATTGGGAACACGAATCGCCTCAAAAACGTCTTTTGGTGTAAGACTTGTGCCAAAGGAGGCAAAGCGGCGATTCGCGTCTAAAGAAAATCTAAGTGAAAAATTGGAGCGACCAAGAACATTTTTCATAAAACATCTTGGTGTTCTTGGTGCCTTGGTGGTTAAAAATTGAATTTAAAAGGAGATCGAGATGAACGCACGTTTGCTATCTGTTTTATTCTGCACGAGTCTTATGCTGCTGCTGACGACTGGCGCTAGTATCAGCGCTCAATCCCCAGTGCCGCCGGAAATCACCGAATTGGCGACGGGCAACAACGCCTTTGCATTTGATTTGTATCATACCATCGCCGCCGAAAATGAGGGCAATCTCTTCTATTCACCGCTGAGTATTTCGCAGGCACTCGCCATGACGTATGCAGGCGCTCGCGGCACAACCGAGTCCGAAATGGCGCAAACACTGCACTTCACCTTGAGCCAAGCCGCGCTGCATCCGGCGTTTGCCGCGCTGAACGCCAATTTTGAGGAACGCGCCCAAACCGAACTTGTGCCGGATGACGAAGCGCAGCGTTTTCAACTCACCATCGCTAACGCCCTATGGGGACAAGCTGATTTCCCTTTCCTGCCGGATTTTGTGCAGTTGCTCGATAAGAGTTACGGCGCAGGGCTGCAATTGACTGATTTCGTACAAGCGCCGGAAGCCGCCCGCGACGACATCAACCAATGGGTCGAAGATCAGACCGAGGACAAAATTCAGGATATTGTGCCGGAAGGCGCGATCACACCCGATACGCGCCTCGTGCTGGCGAATGCCATTTATTTTCACGCGGGCTGGCAGCGAACGTTTTCCGAAACAGCAACAGAAGATGCACCCTTTACGCTGTTGGATGGGGCGCAAGTCACTGTGCCGACCATGCGCCAGCAAGAAGGCTTTCTCTATCAGGCTGGTGAAGGCTATCAAGCCGTTATGCTGCCCTATTATGGCGGTCAGATGGGGATGATGATCGTGCTGCCAG
Source organism: Anaerolineae bacterium (assembly GCA_034437895.1). Lineage (GTDB taxonomy): Bacteria > Chloroflexota > Anaerolineae > Aggregatilineales > Phototrophicaceae > JANRLJ01. Next base: position 6,666 of record DAOTTO010000315.1, read on the forward strand.
ATGAGGGCGCGTTTGAGCAGGTGGAAGCCTCATTAACTGGTGACTCGTTCAGCGCGATGGTTGCGGCGATGAGCTATCAGGAACTGTGGCTGTTTATGCCCAAGTTCGAGTTTGAGTTCGGATTGGAACTGGCGGATACCCTCGCCGCGATGGGGATGCCGGAAGCGTTTACCGACGCTGCCGATTTTTCCGGCATGGCGGAAGAACCGCTGTTTATCAGCCGCATTCTGCATAAAGCCTTCGTCGGTGTGGATGAAAACGGCACAGAAGCCGCCGCCGCGACTATCGTCATGATGGAAGCAACAAGCGCCATGCCAAGCGAACCGCTGGAACTCCGGCTTGACCGTCCGTTTATCTTCACGATTTACGATAATGTCACCGGGACGATCTTGTTCGTCGGGCGGGTGATGAATCCGGCGCAATAAGTTTTTCTCGGAGACATATATAGGTGTTCCTGCCTATAATCTAAAAATCTAGTTCTCATGAAAACTAAGAGTTATTAAATTGACTAATTTTTTAACTCTTATATCAATTTTATTGTGTTATAGTTAAGAAAAGTATCTTTATACGGAGTAGTTTTGATATGACCAGTACTATAGAACAGTTCCGTTATACGGTTGATACCCATATTTCTATGATTTTCGAAGCAACAGGGGGATATGAAAACTTAAAAAAAGAGTCCGAAAGATGGTTAATTTCAAAGCGAAAGACGTACTCAGGAGATGCTTATCTTGACCAGTTAGAAAAAAACGCAGTTTATTTTGTAGAAGCGACAGCTTCATCCAAAAGAGCTATTGCACAATACTTTCAAGAGGGTAAACCTCAAATCAAGCGAGACGAAATCCCGTCGTATGTCCACTATATAAGCGTGGAAATTCCTAAGACAGAAATAAACGATAAGCTTGTAGCCTTTATTCGTGGTTATATAGCTGAAAAACCGCATCAGTTATCTACCACTGATTGGTATAAAATTCGTTATTTGAAGCAAAAAGCTCCTCAAAAAGATTATATAAAAGATTTAGAATTGACTTGTAGAATCTATCAAGCTGCAACTATTCTGGCCGATATGTACTTAGTCACAGTTTTGGAAAATCCTCAATCGGCTGGCTCATGCTCGAATTTATCTTTTGCTGAAGTTTTTGGCGTTATTAATCAACGTATAGATATTTTCGCTAATATTTCCATTGGTAACATAACAGCGAAGGTTGACGATACTCCCGCAAAAACAGATAAAAGGGTTAATCAAAATCTAGGTTCTCTAAAAGCCAAAAAATGGTGGCAACGCAAGTAGGTATAAAATGACTTTCACCTATAATCTAATGTGGAAAATAGGCGAGGGGAGTATGATGTCCAAAAAGCGTTTTAATCCTCCGGCAGAGTCAGACGCTCGCCGAATTCGACGAACATAAATTCCAAGAATTCGGCCTGCTCCTCAGCCGTCATCGGGCGCGGACGGGCGAAGTCGTCAATGATGCCCGTGAACAGATCAACCGTTAGCAAGCGCCCCTCATAAATAAACAGTTGGTCGATAAAAAAGCGGCGGTTTTCCAGCACGGGCTGATCGAAAAATAAGTTGCCGAGTCCGTAATGGATGAAGGCTTCGCGCCCGTCGCTGGTGGGATAAAACTCGAACTGCTGCGGACGATGCGCCTGCGAACCGAGGACGACATCCGCACCGAGATCGGCTAAAGCATGAAAATCATTCACTTGCCGGTCAATCGGGCGTGTCCGGTCATATTCGGCATACTGTACGCTGACAATTACAACATCGGTTTCGGCAGCGAGCGCGGGAATCGCTTCTCGTAGCCATGCCATTTCGCAGTAGGTCGCGCCGGGGCGTTCATCGCCGGGGACTTCGCTCACAAGGGCGAAATCTGGCCCGTTCCAATTACAGGCCAGAATCCCGATGCGAATCCCATTTTGAGTCAAGAGGATCGGCTGCCGCGCCTGCGCTAAGGTTTCGCCGCCCCCGACGGTCAGCATATCAGCCTCCTGATAGAAGCCGAGCGTCCGGTTGTAGACATTGTAGCCGTAATCGTTGTTATGATTGCCCGTCAGCTCCACAAGATCGACATCCAGCAGTGTGAATAATTCAAAATGCGCGTCCTTGCTGCATAAGCCGCCTAAAACGGGTTCATCGGATTCGGGACAGCGCGGCGCAAACGAGACTTCATTACTAATATGAAAATAATCTGGTCGGGTCACATAAGGCAAAATGCCCTCACCCGCCCATTGAACGCTATTGGCATCAATTGCCGTCAACGTGTTACGCGCTAAAGCAGTCACGCCGGAGAAAGCGATGCGCGTCAGCCGTGACGGGTCAAAATTCGGTGCATTGGTGGCAACCGTCAGCGGATAGGCATCCATATCGAGCGGATAAATCGCCTCGCCACCATCAGCGCCGATGTTCAAAACGCGATAACGCGGCGTGAGCATAGCGGGCGGCAGCAGGGTGTATAAATCCGTTGAGTTCCAGAGCAGCGCCAATAAATCCGCATCCGGCACGGTGCGCGTCAGCGGGTCGAGTGGGATTCCGGCGGCGCGTATCTGATCCGCTGCCGATTGGCTCACGACTAATTTCGCGTCAAGTTCGCCGTTGGCAACGCGATAAAGCTGTTCGCTGTCTATGGTGGTCTGCAAATTCTGAAAAGCGACAGCAGGCAGAAAAAGACTCAAGCCTGTGCCTGCTTGCGGCGCAATCGTGACAGCTTCAGGCGTTCCCTCGCTCCCCTCGCCTTCGGGAGAGGGGTCGGGGGTGAGGGATTGAGCCTCCCATTCCGCCGCATAAAAGGCCAAATATTCCGCAATATGCGCTGACCAATAGGCGTTATTGTGTTCGCCGACGGGATAGACGGTGTACTCATGCGCGATTTCACGCGCCATCAAACGCTCGTGCATCTGGTCAAAACCAAATTGGGCATAATCATCACGTCCCCGGTCAAGCCAAATCCGCAGCATATCCAAGCCGGCAGCCGTTTGCGCCAAATGCAGCGGATTAAACTCCAACGGACGGTGGCCTTCGTCAAAGAAAGCACTATGTCCGCCGACGGTGCGGAATAAATCTGGATGGCGGAAGGCGATTTGATACGCCCAAAAGCCACCGCGAGAAATACCGCCGATAGCGCGGCCTTCGCGTATCGTCGTCACACGCAGATTCGCTTCCACATTCGGCATTAACTCCGTCAAAAAGACATTTTCCCACGAGAGATTATCAAACCGATTTTCATTCGCCATCCAGCCGCCATAAGGCATAACCACCACAAAAGGCGGCAGATCACCCGATGCGATTCCGGCATCCATCGCGGCAGGAAGGCCAAGATCAAGCCAGAGTTGATTAGTCGAGTTCGAGCCATGAAACAGATACAAAACGGGATAGTCGCGGTTTGTTTCCGCATAACACGGTGGCACATAAATCGAATAGACCATCTCCTGATCGGTTAGAGCGCTGGTGTAAGTACGCTCACTGACTCGTCCGGTGGAGTCGGCGCAGGGGACTTGTGCGCGGAGAATGGGTAAGGAAGGCTTAAACGCAAAGGCGCAAAGGACGCAAAGCAGCGCAAAGAAAAATGTTCTTTTATGCTGTGTCGGATAGCAGTGTGAGTGTGAGCGCATGAAAAAAATCCCAATCTAAAACGGAAGCTCGTCTATTTTACTCGAACTGCACCCTACTGAAAATTGTTCTGCGCTAATTTGTTGGTCAATAAATGCCAATATACTCTTTGAAGTCAATCGGGAATTGTATATTCAACTCATTTTCGACAGTACGCCATTGAGATGAGTCAATTACAGCACCATGGGGATGTGCAGGCTTGGGAAGAACTTTCATTAACTCAATAAGCACCATGTTGCCTCCTTTATTGGCAGTCCATATCCCCAGCATCATGCACCAGCCACTGACCGTCGCCGACGAAGAAGGGTTGCGCTTCATCGACGGTCAGGTTGAACATGGCCTGTTCGCGCTCGACAATCCGCATCCCATCGACTGCGCCGTAACTACGGTCAAGATTGAGATAAGCCGTCGTTCAAGCGAAGCGCATCATGTATAATTTTTAGATGCAGGACTTTCGCTTACCTCACCCCCCGGCCCCCTCTCCAATACTTGGAGAGGGGGAGAAAAACGCATCTTGAAGTCCCCTCCCCATGCAATGGGGAGGGGATTTAGGGGTGGGGTAAAT
>DAOTTO010000316.1:0-8152 GCA_034437895.1 Anaerolineae bacterium
TTTACCCCACCCCTAAATCCCCTCCCCATTGCATGGAGAGGGGACTTCAAGATGCGTTTTTCTCTCCCTCTCCAAGTATTGGAGAGGGGGCCGGGGGGTGAGGTAAGCGAAAGTCCTGAATATGATAAAAATTGCCCTCTTGACAAAAATTAGTTTACAGTGTTTACTTAAATTATCTTATATCACCAACGTGATTTGGTAAAACATAATGACTCGGCGTGAACGGCAGCATGACAACATCCGCGAAGAAATCAAGGCACTCGCCCGTCAGCATATGGCGGAGCAAGGGACAGCCGGACTTTCTTTACGCGCAATTGCCCGTGATATGGAGATGACCGCCCCGGCGCTGTATCGGTATTTTCCGGCACGCGAGGACTTGATTACGGCGCTGATTTTGGATGCCTTTAACGCGCTGGCAGACACGCTGCAAGCCGCCGATAACGCCTGTGTCCATGAGGATTATACCGGACGGATGCTGAATATCATGAAAGTGTATCGGCAGTGGGCGTTGGAGAACGCTGTGGACTTCCAGTTAATTTATGGCAATCCAATTCCGGGTTACAGCGCTCCAGGTGAGTTGACTGTTCCCGCCGTACAGCGCGGCTTCATCGTCATCGTCACGATTTTGGCGGATGCCCTCGCTGCCGGGACGCTCAAGCTGCCGCCGGAGTATGAACAGCTACCTCCGTCGGTGGATCACCATTTGCGAATACTGATTGAGCGCGATCAATATCCGATTATCCCGCAGTTGCTTTATCTGGGTATCGCTGCGTGGACGCGGATGCACGGCATGATTATGCTAGAACTTTACCACCACTTGGGGCCGACGATAGGTAATGTCGATGATTTTTATCATCACGAGATCACGACCTTTTTACAGCATCTCGGCTTAGACCCTGGCCCATAAAGTCAATCATAGACGCGCAATACAGCAAGTCACCTTTAACCCAATAACTTTAATGGAGACATTCTGATGACCTGACTCAGCAGACCTTAGTTCAATTTTTCTCATGCACAGCCAGTCTTAAGCACCATCACCTACAAATCTATTCGCAATCTCTATAAAAACCACCTGTAAGCAGGTGCTAATTCAATGCGCCCTAAGTGCGGAAAGGAGTGAAAGAATCCTGATGAACACACGACAGCAAAAACGAATTACACGGAACTTGATCGCGGGTTTTGTCCTAATCGCAATAGCTGCTGGTATGTACTTTAGCTTTCGCTATACGTTGATCGCGGACTTACGGGAAGCCATGATGAATCCCGATACTGCCGATCTTGTCAGCTACGGCGAAACACTTTTCCAAACACGGGGATGTATCGGCTGCCATACGCTCGACATGGCGGGCGCAATGGGCGAGGAAGGTCCAAATTTAACCGGAATCGCTAACCGCCATGACGAAGCCTACATCCGTGAGGCCATCGTTAATCCTAATGCTGTGATCGCGGTGCAATGCCCGGAAGGTGCCTGCCAAAGCGGGATTATGCCGCAGTTTGGGGACATTTTAGAACCCGCGCAAGTCGATGCGCTCGTTGCCTATCTCATATCATCTACCAATCGCTAATTGTTTTCCATAAGGAGCATATATCACATGACTACAAACAATAATTCCAACGAACTGCACGTTATCTTCGGCACGGGGCCTGTTGGCTTCGCGGTCATGGAAGAACTCGTCAAGCGCGGTAAGCAAGTCCGTATGGTCAATCGCAGTGGCAAATTAGCCGATGCACCCAAAGCGGTTGAAGTCGTCGCCAGCGATGCCTATGATCCCGCCAAAACCCGTGATCTGACCAAAGGCGCGTCTGTCGTCTATCAATGCGCCCAACCGGAATATCATGAATGGCCGGAAAAATTCCCGCCTCTGCAAGCTAGTATCGTCGAAGGCGTGACGGCAAATGATGCCAAGCTGGTCGTCGTGGAAAATCTATATATGTATGGCGATCCGAATGGTCGTCCCATGACAGAAGACATGCCCTACAACGCCCATACCCGCAAAGGCCAAACCCGCAAAGCCATGTCCGAATCACTCATGGCGGCGCACAAAAGCGGCAAAATCCGCGTTGTGATTGGTCGCGCTTCGGATTTTTATGGCCCGCGCTATCTGACGGCGGCAGATCAGACCTTTTATCCGGCGCTCGCTGGCAAGCAAGCCACTGGCATTGGCAATATCGACGTGCAGCACACCTTCACCTATGTGCCAGATTTTGGCAAAGCGTTAGTTATATTGGGCGAACATGATGAAGCCTACGGTCAGGTCTGGCATGTGCCGAATGCACCTACTGTAACCCAGCGTGAATTTATGACCATGATGTTTGCCGAAATCGGGACAGCACCCAAAATTGGCAGCATGGGCAAACTCATGATGCGGATTGGCGGCTTGTTTATCCCCGGAGCGCGGGAAACAGTGGAGATGATGTACGAATTTGAAAAGCCCTTCACCGTCAATCACAGCAAGTTCGTCAATGCTTTCGGCGATCACAGCACGCCGATTCGTGACGCGATGCGCGAGTCGGTGGCATGGTTTAAGGCACATCCCAAGCAAAAAGGCGCTCACTGAGGCAGTAGAGAAAACCCCGTAATCACCAAATTGCTCATCGTGGGCGAGTTAGGACTCGCCCCTACAAAACCTATGTCATCTCAATCAAATTAAAAATCGGGGATTAACGTGGTTTAATCATCCATTCGGGGTGCGGGGTGATGGTCTCTTGCGGGGCGGGGCCAGCGTCTTCCATCCCGCTTTCGGTCAACGTCATCACGGGATCAATCACCATATCCTGCAAAACTTCGATCTGGCAGGAAAGCCGCAAGACAGAATCCGTCCAGCCTTTTTCTGCCAGTTTGTTGTTTTCCGCGACGGTCATGCGATCTGGTTCGCCGGATTTAAACTCGACACGGCAGGTCGTACAACGGGCAAAACCGCCGCACAAATGCAAAATATCGACTCCGTTGGTCTCCAAAGCACGGATTAAACGTTTTCCAGATTCAACTTCAAACGCACCATAACCTTCAACTTCAACCTTGGGCATAGAATACACTCCTCGCTAACATCAAAATAACACTTTATCTAACTCATGCGCTTTTGTTGAACACTCTTACTTGGGCAAAGGGATTAACCCCTTTATCCATAAAGTTATCAATGAAAGTCATATGATTATAGCGATTATGCTATAGATAGTTAGGGGTGGACTCTATGCTCATAACATAGTGAGTTAATAGGCTGCGGTAAAGCGTTGGTGGACATGCACGGGATTTTCAATTTCTTCAAGGAGTGCAATGGCGTAATCTTCGCGCGAAATAGTGTGCATCTACCACAATCATGTTTTCCGATATATCAGGCCATTCTTGTCTTTGTTATAATCAAAATAAAAATACAACGAGTAAGGATAAAAAATGTCATGACGACTATTGCAATTACGATTGATCTGCCGCAGACATTGCTTGACAAAGCACACGCAGCCGGCATCACAATCAACACATCCAGCGTCATCCACATGATCGAAGCCGAGTTAGTACGTACTCAGGCAGTAGCAAAATTGCTTGAGGCAATGACTATATTAGAAGGAAGTTTAACACCTGAAGAAATTGACGTTGAATTGGCGCGTGCCAAAATTGATCGTATCGCACACAACGAAGCACCAATACAAAAATGATCCGCGCCGTTGTGGATACAAATATCATTGTTTCAGCACTCTTTTGGGGAGGATTACCACGTATAGTCTTAGAAGCAGGCCTTAATAATGACTATCTCATCCTTGTAACTGAACCACTTATTGGTGAATTGGAACGGGTGCTTTTGTATCCAAAGTTCACTCAACAACTTACGAAACATAATCTCACATTCCAGTCAGTTGTAAATAATTATAGAGCAAGTGCCGTCTTGGTCGAATCCACAGAAGTTCCAGTCGATGTTGTCCGCGACCCTAAAGATCGTGCTGTCCTTGAGTGCGCGGTTGGCGGTAACGCGGATTTTATCGTCTCAGGTGATAAAGACCTGCTTGTGTTAGTGGCCTATCAGAACATTGTTATTTTGACAGCGGAACAGTTTGTGCAGCACATGGCGAAGCCTTAAGCTAGAGCTAGATTAAGGCGCGGGTTTCTGTTGACTACCTTTGCGCGAGGTATGCGGATCGAGCGCATCGCGTAGGCCATCCCCAACCAGATAAAAGCACATCACCGTCACCATAATCAGCAAGCCAGGCCATACCACCAGATGCACCCCTGTGACGAAATAAGTGCGAGCATCCGTCAGCATATTGCCCCAGCTTGGGGTCGGCGGCTGCACACCAACGCCTAAATAGCTCAAGCCCGATTCCACTAGAATGAGATTCCCAGCGATAATCGTCCCAGTGACGATCACAATCGATACCAAATTGGGGAAAATATGATAAAACATCAGACGGCGCGTCGGTGCGCCCAAAGCCCGTGCCGCCACAATATATTCGCGTTCACGTAAACTCAGCACTTCGCCCCGCACCAGACGGCTCGTCCCCACCCATCCCGTCAGCGCGAGGATGATAATCAGCACCCCCGCATTTGGCCTCCAGATCGCCGCCACAATCAACAAGATAAATAAGGGCGGAATCGAACTGAGTGTATTGACCAGCCACGTAATAAAATCGTCGATGATGCCGCCATAAAAGCCCGCTAACAGGCCGAGCGTTACGCCGATGAGGATAATCATGGCACTAGCAGCGAAGGCAATCGCTAACGAAACGCGCCCACCATACATCAAGCGAATTAACTGGTCGCGTCCGAGATGATCTGTCCCTAGAAAGTGGCCTTCTGTACCCGGCGGAAGAAAGCGATCAGGGATATTGGTGCGGTTGACATCGACATTGAGGACATATTCCACCACTGTGGGGCCGGCCACGCATAAAACCGTCAACACTGTTAAGACGATGAGCGCCGCCATCGACAGGCGATCACGCAGGAGATGCGCCAGTGCGTCTTGCCACAGCGCCCGTGATTGTCTGGGCTGTTCTTCTGCTAAGCTGGTAATTGTCGAAGGGGTAGGCAAAGTTGTCATGGATTACTCTAGCCGGATTCGTGGATCAAGGAGCGCGTATAAAATATCTGAAAGCAGGACACCCAGAATAAACATCACCGCCGCGATGACGACAGTTCCCATCACAAGGGGATAATCGCGCTGGAATACGGCATTAACGACCAACCGTCCCATGCCGGGCCATGTAAAGACCTGCTCTACGATGACCGCGCCGCTAAGCAGTGTACCTAAGCCGGGGCCGATAAAGGTAGCGACGGGCAGCAAGGCGTTGCGTGTGGCATGTCTGCGCCAGACGATGCGCTCCGCCAGCCCTTTCGCACGAGCGGTACGGATATAATCCTGCGCGAGAACTTCTAAAATCTCGGTACGTGTAAACCGCGAGACAAAGGCAATCGTCCCTAACGACAGCACAAAGACGGGCATAATCATGTGGCGCAAAGTTTCGATGGGGTCAAAGGTATTGCTGCGTCGGGCAATATCTTGTATTCCACTCATCGGTAGTAAATCCGCCCGCACACTGAAAAAGATAATCATCACCAAACCCAACCAGAATGCTGGGATGGCATTGCCAATCACCGTGATAATGCGTACAAATTGGTCGATCAGCGTGCCTTGATAAGTTGCCGCCAAAACACCCAATAGAATCCCCACGCCATAACCAACAATCAATGCACTAAAAGTCAGCAGCAGCGTTGCCGGGATACGCTCAATAATGAGGCTTAAAACAGGTCTGCGGATTTGCAGCGAAACGCCCATATCCCCGCGCAGAAGTCCTCTACGCTCGCCATAATGGTCGATTTCATCATTGGTGTCGCCATCGCCGTTGATGTCGATTTTGCGCCAGTCATTCCCGACCAGCCAGTAGATATACTGCGTAAATGCAGGTTGATCGAGACCCAATTGGCGCGTCATAATCGCTGAGGATTCCGCGTCACGATTAGGTGAAAAAGTAATCAGGGCGACGGGATCCCCCGGCGCGGAGATCATCACCAAAAAGGAGATGAGCGTCACGCCGAAAAATGTCGGAATGCCCTGTAAAAGTCTGCGTAAAAGATACCGCCCCATAACAACCCTCGTGTGCGATGAAACCCAAATTTCGGGCAGATGATCTAATCATAACCGTGTTTTTCGTGTGTCGCAAAAACCGATCCCTTAATCATTGCAGAGGAATCGTCAAACTTTCCAGATCACGCGGATACCATGTCATTATTTCCGGGCCGTTTTCCGTAATCAGCACCATATCCGAATGACGGAAGCCGCCGACCTCTGGATGATACATGCCCGGTTCAACCGTGAAGATCATCCCTGTCTTGAGCGGTGTTTTATCGCCGCGATCTAAGTAGGGACTCTCATGATAACGTGAGCCGATGGCGTGTCCGGTGTGATGCCGCCAGTTTTCCATGAGAGTATGTTTTTCAAAATATGCCCGCACCGCCAAATCCACATCGCAGCAGCGCTCCGCCGTTTCAAAGGCCGCGAAAGCCGTGTCTTGCAGCGCGATCATGTGATCGAATAAACGGCGTTGCTCGTCCGTCGGTTTGCCTAAAATCATCGTGCGTTCCAATTCGCACACATAGCCCCACACAGGCGCTGTCGATTCGCCAACCAGCACATCGCCTGCTTGAAAAATAATGTTGCTGGCGAGGGCGTGGGGGATCGCGCCGTTGCGCCCGATCTGCCCACGATAAATGCCGTATGCCATGCCTGTCGTCATGCTCAAGGCGCGATATACGGGGCCAATCGCGTCCAGCATCGCCAGTGTCGCTTCATCGCTGGCCTGCATCTCGACTTGCGATTCAGTCATCCCGACTTTGGTATAGCGCTGCAACAACGTCAGCGCCAGATGCGCCCAACGGCAGCTTTCACGCAGCAAATTAATTTCCGCCGGAGACTTAATCATCATCTGATCTTCGACAGCTTCACGGATAGAATGGACGGTAAAATTGCCGAGTTCCGCCAATTTGGGGCCGCGATAACCGAAAATCCAAGGATAGCTCTCGCCATCCGCCGCGATCTTGCCAGAGATGCCCATATCCGCCAGCAAATCCTTGAGCGCCATCATCGGGTGCGGATCATCAGGATATTCGATGTAATGCGCCACATGCTCAATCAGCGCATTTTGCTGCGCGTGTTCCACCTCCATGCGCGGGACGAACATGCCCCGTTCCCCCTTCGCGTTGATCACAAACGCAATCGGGCGCTCGGTGGGGATAAAAGCGAATCCGCAATAATAAATGATGTAGTCGCGGTCAAACAACACCACGCCGCTGTAGCCCTCGCGCTGCATCGCTTCCAGCAGGGAATCACATCGCCCCCGATATTCGGCATCCGTAATCTTGAGCATCATCGTTAACCTTTCGTTATTTGATATTTAGAAACGCTTGTGGGTATACTATTAGTAAATGTTCAAAGGTAATTTGAATTTATCGCTCGGTGGTTAAATCTTTTTTCAATTCCTTTTTATAAGTCCACTTATTAATCTGATACCTCTGCTAAGTGTTAGGAGCATTTATGTCCGCGCCCGATCTCATCCACCAACTTGTCGAGCAGTTTGAACAAAATAAGGTGCATTTTAAATCGCTCCAATTTAAAGAGACCGATACCCGCGTCGTCTTTATTGACCGATTCTTCGCCGCGCTCGGTTGGGACATGACCAGTCCGCAGCAGATCGTGCGCGAGTTGAGCGTCGATGTAGAAGAAAATCAACGACTCAAACGCAAATTCCCCGATTACGGCTTTTACATTGACCGCAACCTGCGCTTCTTTGTGGAGGCCAAAGCGCCCCACGTCGATATTAAAGAAAACAAAGACGCGGCCTTCCAAGTCCGACGCTACGGCTGGTCTGCCAAGCTGCCAGCTAGTATTTTGACCGATTTTGAAGAATTTAGCATCTATGACTGCCGACTAAAACCCGCCAACGACGACAAGCCCACAGAAGGCCGTTTGCGCCGCTACACTTACACCGAGTATGTGGACAAATGGGACGAGATCGCCGAACTGATCTCTTACGAAGCCGTCCGCGCCAACAAACTCGATGAATGGGTGCGCGATGTAAAAACACGCGGCATTGAAGAGGTCGATAAGGCCTTTCTGGATGAGATGGAAAAATGGCGCGTTTGGCTGGCGAAGGACATCGTGCTGCATAA
>DAOTTO010000317.1:0-4155 GCA_034437895.1 Anaerolineae bacterium
ATTTACCCCACCCCTAAATCCCCTCCCCATTACATGGAGAGGGGACTTCAAGATGCGTTTTTCTCCCCCTCTCCAAGTATTGGAGAGGGGGCCGGGGGGTGAGGTAAGCGAAAGTCCTACATCCATTGATAATCCCGCTATTTTACTGTCCGATTTCTGGGGTACATCATAAGTAATGTCATCTTGACAGAACTTTCCGAAATTATAACAAGTGATCGTGGGGGTACTTATAGATGGAATTTATGATGCAATTTTAATCAGAACTCGCGCACCTGCTCAAAGGTGATGACGACCACATTTTGATCGCAGCGGTTGCTGGTGATGACGAAAAACACATCCGAAAGCGGCACACCCGCCGGACTGAACAACTGCACCGTATAGCGCCCTTCTACCGGAGCGCCGCCCAAGACCAATTCAAAACCGCCATCGCCAAACGTCAACGCCCCGCCGCTGTAAACGCGATCCTGGATGCCGTTAGGATTTTCCGCGTCGTTGATTTGCACACCGTAGCCATTAAGCGCCTCGCCATTGATTCCAGTCACGATTCCGGCAATGCTCGCCCAATTGCAGCCCACACCGTTGGCATTCGGGATGTAGAGTGTATTGCCTTCATTGACGGTGAAAGGCAGCGTCCCGCCGATTTGAATCGGGGTGGCGGTCACGATTTCCGTCGTTTCCGGCGTAATTTCGGCGGTTGATTCGTCGAGCAAGCCGTTGGTCGGTTCTGAGGTGACATCTTCAAGCGCGACGGAAAGACTCTCAGCACGATCAGTCGCAATCGCCTGCCGGACGAGGTCGGGGTCGGGTGTCGCCGTAATTTCGATATAAGGGGTTGCCAGCGCGAAGGGATTTTGTGCTGAATAGGGATTTTGCCAAATCCAGCTATAAAAACCGCAGGTCACCAACGTCGCCAATGCAAAAATCGCCGCGATCACATCATGTCGCCAGTTCCCACGCCGCCGTTTACGCGGGGATTTAGTCGCCGTCGGTGGGCGCTTATTTACAAAAGGCGGCTTTTGAGCGGGTTCAACATCCGGCGCAAGGGGCGGAAAGCGTTCAGCAGTCGGCGCACTCGGCACAGGACGTGCAAACGGCGAAAACTGGAAATCGGCTTCTTCTAATGCTTCCGCCTCATCATCATAATCTTCCTCAATGACTTCATTCGTCGGAGGAGAAAATGAGGGACTCGCCTTACTTAACGTATCGAAAGGAAGCGGAGAAGACTCTGCATGAGTTTCTATCACATCAGGCGGTTTTTTTTCTTCAGATGCAGAGTCATCTGTATCTGAGCTTTCCTCCGGCGGAAAAAGCGGCCCGGTAGGGGTGAGGCGCTGCTTGCGATCTTTACGACCTACACGCCGCACCTCACCGACTTTGGACTCTTTGCTGCTGGGGCGCTCGTCTTGCGGGTCACTCATCCCTCAGCCCCCGGGCGGTGTCGATGGCGGGAAGGGACTGGTGCCGCCGCCTGTCTGAGTTGGCGGTACGCTGCCCCCCGGAGGAACACTACCGCCACCCCCCGGCGGGAAGGGTAAGCCGCCTTCTGGTGTCGCTCCTGCCACAGGCGGCCCACCAAAATCGGCGATCTGGGCAAAGCGCACCGTCGCAACATTGAGGTTGCAATCAGCGGCAAATGTGACCTGAATATCGCGTGAAATCGGTGTGCCGAGCGTCGTTTCTAAGCGGACGAAATAGCTACTGGCATTGACTTGCGTGCTGACCGGGACTTCCCAACCTGTCGTCCCGAATTGGGTATTGCTGCCCGTTAAGACGATTTGCTCAATCCCGCTGCCGAAAACGCGCACGTTAAATTGGCGTGTCACGTCCAATCCATTGCGATCCAGCACCGACCCGACAATGGCCTGATAGGCGCATCCGGCGCTGTTGGTCGTATTCGGGACGAACTGTACCTGCCCGTTAAGATCGAAATAATACGGTAAAACCGTCGGCGGCGGCGTGAATGTCGGCTGGTCTGAGGTTGCGCTGGCTTCCGGCGTGGGGCTAATCGACGGCGTGGGCGTTTCGCTCGGTGTGAGCGAGGGGCCGGGCGTATCCGTAATAGTGGCGCTCGGCGGAACTGTAATCGTCGCGGTAGGCGAGCTAGTCGCCGTTGGCGTGTTGGAAGGCGTACTGGTAAAGGTTGGTGGTAGCGTGGGACGGGGTGTTTCGGTGGGGGTGCTGGTGGGCAGCAACAGTTGAGTCGGCACAACAACAGCCACTGTTTGGGATGCTGGTGCAGGACTTGCCATCTGGATGACGACGAACACCACGACAATCAAAGACAGCACCAAAAACAAAATGCTGATTCCGTTAAACATACCTGCTGGACCGCGACCCATGCGCCCTCCCCACAATGTTTCGTTAGATAAAGGCGAACCAGCGGTTCGTCTCCCCTATCATCACGTTAAATCAAGATGCCAATAAAATAACGACAACGACGACCCACGCTAAAGACAGCGCAAGAAAGGTCATGCTGACGACGTTGTAGATGCGTGCTGAACTTCTGCTCATAAGGCGTGTTTCCATATTAGTTCAAATACCGTTCAATCGTCGCGCTATCTAAGAGTGTTTGCAGCCAAGTGTTAAACTGTGCCTCTACCAACACTGCTTGTTCATCCGGCTCGGCTTCCCGCTGCCCGACTTCCAAAGTCTGGATGATATGATACCCAAGCTGCGTTGGAATGGGACCCGCAATCTGCCCCGGCTGCAATTGTAACGCTACATCCGCCAATTCGGGCGTAAAGGGCAAATCTTCGCGGATAAACCACCCAAGATCGCCGCCGGAATCTTTGGTCGTCACATCGTTAGAGACTTCCGCCGCGAGCGCTCCAAAATCCTCCCCAGATTGCAACCGTGCCAGCACTGCCTCTGCTTCTGCTTGGGTATTGACGAGAATATGGCGGGCATGGACTTGCGTCACCTCGGATGCTGCTTGCGTACTGAGCGTATCGCGTACAGCACGCGTGAGCAAAGCGCTCTGCAACATTGCACGGAATTCATCTTCGCTAAACAGGTTCGCCGTCAACCATTGATTCCATACTGCATCATCAGCGACTTGAGCGCGATTGGCTTGGAACTCCTCTTCAATCGCCGCGTCCGTCACCGTCAAGCCCATTTGCGCCGCGCCTTGTTCGATCAACAGTTGTTCAATCATCGTGTCGAGTTCAGAAGCGGCTAAAGCTTCATAATCGGCGGCAGTTGTCCCCTGCTCACGCCGAGCGAGGGAACGCTGAAATTCCGGTAAAGTGATCTCCTGCTCATTCACTTTAGCAACAATCTCGATACCTTGTGAATTTATGGGTAGACCGCTTGAGGCGGCGCTTGGTGCTTCAACAGTGGATTCAGAAGTGGCTTCGGCGGAAGGTACGCTGACGGTAGCATTGGCTGATGAAGCATCATCCGTCCCGCCACCACAGGCCGAACAAAGCAAAATCAGGGCAGCGCCCAGTAAAATAAGCAATCGACTCACAGTAAACATGACTCCTTGTTCCGAAATGCACCATAACAGGGCGCAAGCCTATTATGCTATCGGCAGGGCATTGTGGCAAGTGGAGCAAATGCAAGAATATTTTTTGGGAGGCGCTGGCGCATAGAGTTTTGGTGGGAACGACCTATAGGTCGTTCCCTATAGTTATCTAACCTGAGTTTCGGACAGTGTTTCCATTCTATCCCCACCCCTAAATCCCCTCTCTACCAAGTAGGGAGGGGACTTAAAAACCATTGCGTAACAATAAATCATCAACTAGCCGCGCTGATAGACCACTTCTTTTTGCCATTGGTCGGACGGCTGCGTGTGTAAATTCCAATACGTGTCGGCGATTTTGTCGGGGTCAAAAAATGTGCCGGGTTTTACGAAACCGGTAATCGTCACCGTCGCCACATGAATTCCATCGGGTGCGAGTTCGGCGGCAAGCGTCAGGGCGAGGCTGCGAAGCCCGGCTTTACCGATGGCAAGTGAGGCATACGTCGGATATGGATTCAGCGCCAATCCGCCGCCTGTAAAGAGAATCGTGCCGCTTTTCTGCTCACGCATCTGGGGGATAACCTGCTGGGCGCTCACTAATGCGCCGACCACATTGGCATGAAACTCTTCGAGAAGTGTGTCCACTTCTAATTTTGAAGGCTGACTTTGCTGAAGGACGGCGACATTATAAA
>DAOTTO010000318.1:0-3258 GCA_034437895.1 Anaerolineae bacterium
CATCTTGAAGTCCCCTCTCCATGCAATGGGGAGGGGATTTAGGGGTGGGGTAAATGCATGAGCGAAAGTCCTGTAAATAAACGGCAGGGACGCGGACAAAATAGGATTGGGAAAAAGGTTAGAATCGCGGTAATGTAGGGGTATTGCTATAGAAACTATACTTAAGGACCGTCACGATGATTGAATCACTTGCTTCAAATCTGGCTTACGATGTCTTAAAATCCGGCGCTGGAAAATTCATGGACGCATTACGCGGCGATCCTGAACAGCGCGCCTTGAGGCAGGTGTATACGACGGCCTTTAAAGATACGATTCAACAATATTATGCTGATTCGTCAGGGCGCGTTCAAAGTCATGTCGAAAAATCATTACGTGACTTTGTAAAACACCCAAAAGTGTATAACCTGCTGCTTGATTTAGCATTGATGGGAGAACGTCCCGCGCCGGAGGATTTGCGCGAGGAATTTCTTGCGTCTGGCTTGGATATTACGACGATTGGCATGATAGATACTCTGACATTAGTGCTGACCGAAGAACTTGTGGACGCGGCAGAAGATAGTAATGGCGCGTTACATAACAAAGTTGAAATAAATCTTCTCAAGCAGATCATCGAAATGATGAAAAGTCTGTTAAATGGAAAATCCGCACCGCGCCTTTGCCCAAGTGCGCCGCCTTTAACACGTAAGTTTGTCGGGCGTACTCATGAAATGACCGAGTTACGTAAGCAGTTAGCAAGCGATCAAGTCGTCGCCATCAGTGCCGTAAAAGCGATGGGCGGCATGGGCAAAACAACATTAGCACAGGCTTTCTGTGGACAAGCCGATTTACCTTTCGGCGCAATCTTATGGACAGACATTAACGAAAAACCAAACCCGACGGATAAACTGCTTAAATGGGGGCGTTATCTGGATGCCGATTACCGCCTGCCTACCGATTTGTCCTTAAGCGATGCCGCCGATTTGCTGCGCGATGGCTTGACTGATCTTGTCAATATGACCTGCGGCGGACGAGCGCTCATTATTTTGGATGATGTTTGGGAAGATGGCATCGAGACGGTTCAACTGCTGCGGCGGGCAGCGCCGAAAGGAGCGCGAGTCCTGTTGACGACACGCTTTACAACGATTGTCAATCATCATGATTTACAATGTCGGCTGGCGTTCACCTTGGACGAACTGCCCGTTGATGACGCAAAAGCCTTACTCACGGATTTGGTTAATAAGGTTGAGGTTACTCAAGATCACATCAGCCGCGTCGTCGCCATTTTGAGCGGACATCCCCTCGCATTGGAACTCGCCGCATCTAGCTTAAACGCCGCGCTCGATACGAAGGATATTGAGGACACACTGGAAAGTTATAAACAAGGTATGAGCGGCGGAACACGCTTCGACGGCATGGATTTAGAAGACAATCAACCGAACAGCCTGAATGTAACCTTTGCCCGTACCTATGACCGCCTCACGCCAGACTTACAAACAGCCTTTCGCGCATTAGGCGTGTTTGTGACCGACACACCCTGGAATACAAGTGCGGCAGCCGCGCTCTGGAACATGACCGACGAAAAAAGTGCCGACGAAAAACTGAAGGCACTGGTGCAAGCCTCCCTAATTGAACTTTATATCCCTGAAGGAAAAGATAAAGCGCTTTATCCGGGGCGCTGGTGGCGGCAGCATCGCCTTTTACGCGCCTACGCACGGGCGCTGGCACTGCGCGGTGTGCCAACAGGCACAAGCGAACTGAACGATTTTCAGCGCCGCCACTTTGCCCATTACGAAACACAGCACGGCGATTACAATCCCGACACAGCAATTGACCGTTTCCCCTTTATCACGCCCGATTTTGAGAATATCCAAAACGCGCTGGCTTGGGGCTTGGAGAATGAGCCAAAACGCGCCGTTGATTTTACCAATGCGCTTGATGCCTATATGATGTTCAACCAAGCCTATACTGTGCGGCGAGAACTACTAGAAATCGCTTATCAAACAGCTAAAGATAGTGAATATGTTGGGGGACAAGCCAACACGCAAAGGGCGTTGGGCGAGCTTGACCGAATGGAGGACGCTTATCCGTCGGCGCGGACGCGCTATAGCGAGGCGCTGCGCCTGTTTGAAGCCATTCCTGATCGGCTGGGACAAGCCCACACGCTTACAAGTATGGGGGATATGTTTGTTGGGTTGTCCCAATGGTCGGATGCTATTCCAGTTTATGAACAAGCGTTGACTATTGCGCGAACTATCCAAGTACAGCTTACTGTTGCAAATATTTTGGTCGATCTAGGGCGCGCCCGATTTGAGATGGGCGATGAAGACGGCGGTATCCGCGATATGCGCGAGGCAGCAGCACTGTTTGAAGCGGTGCATAATCCGCGTTGGGCGCAAATTGCCCGCAGCCGCCTGAACGATATGCTAAAACGGGCAGGTCAGGAAGAAGAAGCACCTCAAGAATCGACAGAATCCGAGCAGGAAAAAGCGTTACAAATGCTGGCGGAAGTGTATCAGACTCAGGGCGCGGAGGCACTGCGCGAGAGGCTGAAACAAGCTGGTCTGACTGATGAAGTGATAGAGCAGCTTATCGCGTTGTTTTCCGGCGGGGATGAAGCGGAATAAAAATTAAAGGCGGGTTGGGGAGAAATACGCGGCGCACGGTCTTGTCCCCTTGTCCCGCTTCCGGGGATAAGGGTTAGGGGATAGGGGTTGTGCGGTATAATCAGCAAAAAAGCCAAGGGATCGCCGCCATGCCGACCAAAACCGTCGATATTCAAACCAGCCAATTGAGCCTACAAGAATTGGTTTCGCTCATGGACGACAATGCCGAAATCATCCTCACGACAGGCGATAAACCCGTCGCTCGTTTATCGCCGCTGGAAAAGCAGCCGGGTAAACGCATTCCTAATTTGCATCATGGTGTGTGGATGAGTGACCCTATTGACGAGCCACTTCCCGATGAATTCTGGTCGGGAAACGATGAATTCTGGCTCGGTGAGGATAAGTTATGAAGTATTTGGACTTTCGCTCACGCATTTACCCCACCCCTAAATCCCCTCCCCATTGCATGGAGAGGGGACTTCAAGATGCATTTTTCTCCCCCTCTCCAAGTATTGGAGAGGGGTCCGGGGGGTGAGGTAAGCGAAAGTCCTAAGTTCAAATCTTCGGTTTCGCCAACAGCATGTTCCCGCATTGCTTGGTCTGCCAAACGCTTAAGGACATCTTGAGATTTTGCGAACTGCTCATCCCAGATGGCTTCATCATCTTGTTCAATCAA
>DAOTTO010000319.1:0-2290 GCA_034437895.1 Anaerolineae bacterium
TGGGCTTGTCCCAGCCGATCAGGAATGGCTTCAAACAGGCGCAGCGCCTCGCTATAGCGCGTCCGCGCCGACGGATAAGCGGCCTCCATTCGGTCAAGATCGCCCAACGCCTTTTGCGTGTTGGCTTGTCCCAGCCGATCAGGAATGGCTTCAAACAGGCGCAGCGCCTCGCTATAGCGCGTCCGCGCCGACGGATAAGCGGCCTCCATTCGGTCAAGATCGCCCAACGCCTGTAGCGTGGTGGCTTGTCCCCCAACATATTCACTATCTTTAGCTGTTTGATAAGCGATTTCTAGTAGTTCTCGCCGCACAGTATAGGCTTGGTTGAACTGCATATAATAATTCAGTGCATCCGTCCAATTACAAGCGCGTTCCGGCTCGTTTTTAAAGCCCCAATCGAGTGCGGTGCGGATATTGTCAAAATCGGGCGTAATCAACGGATGGCGGTCTTCATCGTTGTTAGCCGTGAAGTCGCCGTGCTGTGTTTCGTAATGGGCAAAATGGCGGCGCTGGAAATCGTTCAGTTCGCTTGTGCCTGTTGGCACACCGCGCAGTGCTAAAGCTCGTGCGTAGGCGCGGAGGAGTCCGTGTTGGCTGTAGCGGGCGGATGCTGGGTGGGGCGCGGACGACATGTATGTCGTCCCTACAGATTCCGCCGGAGATTCCTTTCGCAGCAGGGCGGTTTTGCTTAACAGGGTGAGCGCGTCTTCGGCATCGTCTTGGGTGTCGTCGGTGTCGCCCCAAATGCCCATCGCCGCCGCTAAGTCAAACGTGCCGTCCAGCGCAAAACCACCTAATGCCCGAAAGCGCCGTTTCATGTCGTCAGAGAGATCATCGTAGCTTAAAGAAAGGGACAGTTCCAGATTGTCGTTTTTATCGTCTTCATCCAGTACCAAATCCTTAAACGGTTTATCGCCCTCGTGCCGTTTTTGCATCCGTTCTAATAGGCGCGGGGCGAAGTCTAAATTGTTCTCAACCAGAATCCCGGCAGCGATAGCGATGGCCTGCGTATGTCCGCCTAGCAGCCGGAGGATGGCGCGTAGGGCGGTTTCGATGTTCGGCGAAAACCCGAATTTCTCCCCCTCGCCAGTTTTTGGAGAGGGGGTTGGGGGGTGAGGTAAATTCAGCCGCGCCGCGATCAATGCCAAACCTTGATCTTCGCTTAAGACATCCAACATGCAGTTCACCCCGCCTAACTGGGTATGCAGCCGTTCAATTCGTGTGGTAATCAAAATGCGGCAGCGCTGCCCAACGACGCAGAATGGCTCGGCATGTTTGCGATCCCACACGTCGTCCAGAATGATGAGGGCGGCCTTGCTGCTCATCAGCGCCCCCAAACGGCTTTTTCCGCGTTGTTCGTCGGGATACTCGTCGCGGGTATCACCTAATGCCGTGCCTATATCGCCTAAACGGGTGGCGATTTCGGGCGTTTTGCCGATCTCGACCCAAAACACACCGTCCGGGAAGAAACGGCGCACATCGCAATCCTCAGCAAGGGCGCTGGCGAGGGTCGTCTTGCCGATTCCGCCCATGCCGTGAAGCATAGCGATTTGTTTTTTCGAGGTAATCGTCACCGTTCCAGCAGTATCGTCGCACAGGGCGTTGGCAACAACGTTGAAATCCTCGCCGCGCTCAATATACCAATCGGGCAGTTTGGGGATGCCATGTGGTTTACCGGGGGCGGGATTATCTTTTAGGATGCGGATGAGATCACGCAGGCGGTTGTCATATTTGCTCAGATCAGTGAAATCCGGCGCGTTCAAGCTGCCAATTTCTTTGGGAATAAGGCTAAAATCGCCATTTCGCAAAATCGGAATTACAGGTAGGCAGTGTTCAATGGCGCGTTCCCATTCGTCACGGACGTAAGGCGAGGCAACGCTGTGCGCCCCGACCACCAAAATCAGCTTGTCGCAGCGCGTGACGACGGCAAGCCGGATTTCTTCGTCAAAACCGACCCCTCGGCTGGCTAAATTTTCCCTATCCCACCACACTTTAAGTCCGGCGGCGGTCAGGCTGTTATAAAGGCGGTGGATAAAGGATTTCTCCGTATCGTCAAAATCCGGGTCATCGTCGCCGCGCCCATAAGAAAGAAACACATCAAAACGCTCATCGGTAGGGGGCATGTCTGCACTCACTTTCTATGCGAATACCCCTACATTACCGCGATTCTGACCTTTTTCCCAATCCTATTTTGTCCGCGTCCCTGCCGTTTATTTACAGGACTTTCGCTCATGCATTTACCCCACCCCTAAATCCCCTCCCCATTGCATGGAGAGGGGACTTCAAGATG
>DAOTTO010000320.1:0-7851 GCA_034437895.1 Anaerolineae bacterium
ATCCAGATTGATAACCGCGCCGCCGCCGCCTTAGCCGAGGTCACGGGCGATGATCTGCAACGCGCCGATAATGAACTGGTGAAGTTATTCAATTATGTGGCGGGGGAACGTCCCATCACCGAGGCCGATGTCGCCGCGCTCACGCCGTATGTGCCGGAAGCCAATATCTTCGCCATGATCGACGCGCTGGCAACTGGGCGCGGGCAGCAGGCGCTCCAGCTATTGCACCGTTTGATGGCGGAAAAAGATCAGGATGCCTTTAGCCTGTTTGGGATGATTATCCGGCAGTTTCGGCTGCTGCTGCTGGCGAAAGAACATCTGACGACAGGCGGCAGCCCCGGCAGTGTTGCAGGTGCGCTCGGCATTAAACCCTATCCCGCTCAAAAATTGGCGCAGCAGTCGCGCACCTTCAGCGTTGAACAGCTAGAACGCATCTTACGTTCTCTGCTCGATTATGACGTAAAGATGAAAACCGGACGCATCGACCCCGACTTGGCGTTGGATTTATTCGTCGCCAGCGTTTCAAAGTAGTGACGAGCGATGCGTTATAAGTTGAAGGTGATCGCACATTTTTACTTTTAACCGATTTAGTCTCTTGTTCAAAAAGCCACATCACGTTTCCGAGACAAATGAATTATAAAATTTTCTTTGCGTTGGCTTGCATCTTTGTGCCTTTACATTGACTCTTGTGTTACGCTGATTCTGCATCAGCACCTATTTGCTAATCGCTGAAAGTTAACCGTATCCATGTCACATCGCATTCTCTATCTCGTCCGTCACGGACAATATCAACTCAAACAACGCGATCAAGGTGAACTCACCGCAATGGGCGAAGAACAAGCCCGTATCATGGCGGAAGCGCTGCACGACATCCCATTTAATATGATCCACGTCAGCACCGTGCGCCGTGCCGTCCAAACCGCCGAAATTGTCGCGGAGTCCTTCCCCGGCATTCAGATTCAATCGTCTGAACTGCTGCGCGAGTGTGTGCCTTCTATGCCAAAGCGCTTGGCGGCCTTGTTCGCGATGCGCTCCCCCGCTTATGACCCGCAAGAGATGACGCTGTGCGCTCATCAGTTTGATCGCGCCTTCGCTTATTTTTTCACCCCACCGCCGGAAGGGATTAACAGCTATGACCTGCTGATCTGTCATGGCAACATCATCCGCTATTTCGTCACGGCGGCACTCAGAATCAATGCAGAAGTGTGGGCCAGCTTACTCATTCACAATTGCGGCATCACACGGGTGATGATTGATACCGATGGGGATATGTTCTTGATTTCACACAACGACATCGGGCATCTGCCACCGGATTTACGTACCGATAATTAGGCGGCGCTCAAGCCAAAATGCGCTAAAATAAGGGTGTTTATCTTTCAGCCTACGCGGAAAGGGCCGTTTTGAAACCATCTAATCTGCCCCTGATTGTCGAAGATCAACCGGACGCTGACGATTTAGTGATTGTCCGGCAAGGTTTAAACACCTATAACATGACGTTTGGCTTCCCGCCCGTGACCGAACTCGCTACGTTTGTGCGCGATGAAAGCGGAAATGCTGTAGGCGGCGCGTATGGAGAATTGGGATGGGGTTGGCTGTATATTGATCTGCTGTGGTTGGATGAATCGCGGCGTGGGCAAGGTGAAGGGGCGCGTTTGATCTACACCCTAGAACAAGCAGCACTCGTGCGCGGTGTGGAGCATATTCATTTAGCCACGACCAGCTTTCAAGCCCTGCCCTTTTATCACAGCATCGGTTATCGCTTGTTCGGCACTTTAGAAAATCGCCCGCCCGGTTGGAATTATTATTATCTCCGGCGGCAGGTACAGTTTGATCCGATAACGACGTTGGAAGTGACCGACACTCCGGCTGTTGACGATATGACCGCCCTCAAACGCGGCCTCAGCGCCCACAATCGTTCACGCGGGGCGAAGGCCGATGGCAAACGTTTAGCGATTTTTCTGCGCGATGCGGATGGGGCAATACACGGCGGATTGCTGGGCGCGACGTATTGGGGCTGGTTCGATTTGCAAGAATTCTGGCTGGATGCGCCCTATCGTGGTCAGGGAATCGGCAGTGAGATGCTGGCATTGGCAGAAACAGAAGCGCTAGTGCGAAGTTGCCCGCATGTCATGGTCGATGTGGCGGATTTCCAAGTGACCGACTTTTTCCATCGGCGGGGATATATCGATTTTGCGGTGCTGGAAGACCGTCCGCCGGGTCATAAAACTCATTTCATGAGAAAACATCTGCAAAAATCCTAACATGTTAGACGTAAAGGCGCGAAGAACGCTAAGAGTCGCAAAGGTTTTGAACTTGAATCTCGGTTTCCGCCGTGTCTCTGTGGTTCAATCTTTAAGCCTTTGCCGGACACAAATCATTGAGGGGATAACACAATGCCTTTAGAAGTTCTCACCCGCCGTCCAGAAACCGCAACGCTCCGCCCCACGCCGCTGCTGTTTATTCATGGCGCGTGGCACGGCGCATGGTGTTGGGAGGTGTTCTTTATGCCCTATTTCGCCAGCAAAGGTTACGCCTGTTATGCGCTCAATCTGCGCGGACACGGCAAAAGCGACAATGATAAATCGCTGCGCTGGACAGGAATCCGCGATTATGTGGCGGATGTGCTACAGGTAACGGCGCAAATCGAAGCTGAAACCGGTGTTCGTCCGGTAGTGATCGGGCATTCGATGGGAGGGTATGTCGTGCAAAAATATCTGGAAAAATACACGACTCCGGCGGCGGTGCTGCTGGCTTCGATTCCGTCCGGCGGAATTTTGCCTTTTGTGTTTCGTATGACGCGACACTATCCGGTACAAATGCTCAAAATTTTCACGCAGCTTCGCGGTTATCCGCTCGTAGCCACACCGGAACTCGCA
This sequence comes from Anaerolineae bacterium, assembly GCA_034437895.1. GTDB lineage: Bacteria > Chloroflexota > Anaerolineae > Aggregatilineales > Phototrophicaceae > JANRLJ01. The sequence continues at coordinate 2,877 of DAOTTO010000320.1, forward strand.
AAAAAGCACTTCTTTAGCGATGAGGTGCCGCTGGAAACAGTGAACGAATATCACAAACAGATTCAAGATGAATCGTTCTTGATTACACTAGAGGCTTCGATGCTCAATCTGCCGCGTCCAGGCAAAGTCTGCGCTAAAAATATCCCGATGCTGGTGATTGGCGCGGTGGATGATAACGTGTTTACGGTACGTGAAGAACAAAATACTGCGAAGGCTTACGGCACTCGCGCCGAAATCTTCCCGAATCTGGCGCATGATGTGATGCTCGAACCGCGCTGGCAGGCCGTCGCAGATCGTATCCTCGATTGGCTAGATGAACGGGGCTTGTAGATTCACGTTCCAAAATATGTTAGAAATAAATATGAGTAAAGTTCGATAGTAACATCATAAGGATAATTTCGTTATAATAGAGCAGCAGATAGAACATAAGTGCGTAAAGTAGACGAACTATGTCTGATACTACACTCGTGATGGCGCTTGAGGGGGATGTAACACGAGGGAAAGTGGAAAAATTTCTAAACCATTTTTCTCTTGCTGCGCTTGAATTTTTTCTTCCAAAGTAACGCTGAAATTCAATTTGCCTAACTGCGCTTTGATCTGCATTTCCCAAACACTGATAACACTCAACAGCAAGGTGTTGTTTATGTCCTTACATGCGGCTAGGGCTGCTGCTGAAAGGCGCGGATGTTCATCATCCCACCAGATAAACGCATGTGTATCAAGCAGTAGTTTCATGCCTCACCCAACCAGAATTCGTCTGGCAGTGGGTCATCAAAGTCATCGCTGACCCATGTTGTGCCTGCGTGAAGGCCGGGAGTACGCTGCAAAATGGGTTTAGCGAACATCTCAAGGGAAGATAATCGTGCAAGTGGCACATCACCTTTTGTCAAAAGAATTTCATCGGTATTTTGCAGCAGTTCCAACAGTTCATCTAAATTGGTAGCAGTGGTTTTAAGATCAATCGTTTTTGTTGTCATCTCATCATTCGCCTGCATATATCGCCCGTCGCTATTGTAAATCAAATGGCCTTTATTTTTTTAATGAAACCACTTTTTCAGTGTGTTCAATAGACGTTGAAAAGAGGGATCAGTACAGCGGTTTATAGAGACTTTTTCGCCAAGATGTCGAAATATGGAAGCTGATGGGCGCTTACCAACTTTTTGGAGAGAGACTTCTAAGGTCAATTTCGGATTATTCGGTTTAGCGTTTTCTTTTATATGACCTTGTAGCTTTAACCAAGTACGTAAATTTGGCTGTTGATTACCCCAACCAAGACAAGCATCAACTTGGGGAGAATCGCTCCATATCCAAACTTCAAGTTCGGGCGCTATAACGATGACGCATGAGCGATCTTGCCAACCATTTTTACTTAATCTTATTTCTAAGTCCTCTTGTAATGTCTTGATGTCTTTTTGCTCTTGCCCACTGCCCTCAAAATCAAACATGATAATGGCATAATCATAAAGTTGCGATTGGCTTCTTAGAAAGTGATGCGCGTCGTTAAAGCAACCGGGATCCTTTTGTGGATGTCGAAATATATCATAGGTAAATGGCCCGCTTCCCAGACTAGGCTGACGACTTAATAGGCCTTTTAAGGCTTGTTCCATATCAAGATCGGCTACAAGAATAACAAGGTCTTTTTTCATCCAAGTACTCCACCAGCAAATAAAATGGATAGATTAACTTTTCCATCCCAATCTATTAAGCTAGGATGAAGATCGCCTCGAACTATATCCGTTTCTCCGGTTTCTGTGCGAGCAAAACATAATAGTTGGCTTCGATCAGTTAAACTTAAAATAACCGGTGAATGGGTTGCGAGAAAGACTTGGGCTTCATACATTCGGGATAAAGACTGGAATACAGTCTCTACGGCACGAGGATGTATACCATTCTCCGGTTCTTCAATCAAATATACCCCTGTAAGTTTCGGTAAATATGCGAGTATGGTTAATGCCAACATGCGTAAAGTACCATCAGAGACAAGCCAAGCAGGTGCCTTCAACCCAGAGTCATATTCAACAATCAGATACCGATGGCGATCTTCAGGGCGCTCGACTGTGACAATAGATCGTATATCGGGCAGTGCTGTTCGAATATGTTCAATCCAATCTTGTAAAAGTTCTGGGTAATCCTTCTCTAAGCCATAAATAACCCAAGGAAGATTTGAACCGTCTGATAAAAAAGTACGTGGACTTTGTGGTGGGCTTGGTTTCCTTAATTCTTCGCTGTTCAACATAATCCGTTGAACACCTTCTGAAAGGTATCTTTTAAACCAAGTCGAAACCGGAAAACGAACTTCATCCTCTGGTAAATTTGCTAAAGCAGGACGGCGCGGACTTAGACGGAAATTATTCTTCCAGTCAGTCGTTTCAGATTGAAAGTAGTCATTTCCCGTATTTGTCTTACTAACAATTTTCCTCCATCCGGTAGGCTTATGCGTTTTAGATTCACGGACAATAGTTGGTGGAGGTGTTGGCGAAGTCGGGAATAATTGACGCTGTTTCATCAGGCCATAATCATCGCTCAATTCAGATGCTTGCGTTATAAACCATAAATTTTCACCTAATAAAGAAATCTCCGATGATTCTTGTTCGATACCAAGGCGGATTTCGTAGCGAAGCCTAGTATATCGACTAGACAAATTTGGTGGGATATCAGCTTCGATAGCCAACTCCAACCAGTCCGAATTTCTTAACCAAGTTAAATCTCGTAGGTCAGGTACTCGCTCACGTACTGCATCAGTTAGACTTGGCTTATTAATGATATCTGCCATAAAGGCAACAACATCTAGGAATGTCGATTTTCCACTAGCGTTTGGGCCAATAAGTACTTGAAAACGATCTAGGGTTTGATTAGTGTAGTGAAGCGCACGATATTTTAGCGCTTCTATTTTAGTCAACATCCGCTTTCTCCCGATTCAACTCAATCATTGATTATATCAATATCTTTTCAAGCTGGGCAGGCGACCAAATTTCCTCACACAGCAGGCGATACAAATGCTGGCGTGCGTCCAGATCATCCATATTGAATTCGGCGTGGGCGCGGAAGGGCAAGCTGCTGCATTCGATATAACGCAAAAAGCCGGGGTTATGATGATAGGCGCTCTCGTGCAGACTCCACGCCAGCAGATTTTGTGAGCGATAATGCTCGGCTTTGTCCTCATACGGCTGTGCGCCGAAGCTCTGATTAAACCCACGCGGCAGCAGCAGCAGACCGCCGATCTGGTTGCGATAGAGCGCAAAATCTTCGGGATGCTCGAAGTCGTCCATGTGCCGCCCGAATTTATCCGGCCAGATATGCTCAATCTCAAACGGGCGCTTCAGTTCGCGTGAGACATAATGCTCAAAACTGCTGGCGATGCCACTTTCCTGCTCGATGTGATACGTCATCCGCGCCAAGAGATAATGCACAGCGCGGCGGTTGCCAGGCGTGAGATAAAAGGCTTCCGCCGCTTCTAACGTCTCCGGCATCGTCTCGATTTTGAGCCGAAGCAGTCCAGCAAGCGACTCGACATCCAGATCGCGGATTTCCTTCGCCAGATTGAACATCGGATAAATCAGCGCGTTGGGATTCACCGGACGAAAATTCAGCATCCGGCGCGCGATCATCATATCGAGGTAGGTCGTCACCAGCCGCACTTTGCGCTCAATCGTCAGCGCGTCATCCTTCGCACTCAGCGGCGCGAGCGCCACCATAAACTGCGGCGTAAATCCGTTGTGGGCGTTGTAATAGACGGCTTCTAATCCCGGCGTGAACGTCGCCGCCGCCCGTCGCAGTCGCAAATAGACCTGCGCCATTTTACTAAAGCGCGTGGCGATAAAATCGTAAAAATTGGTGCTTTTATGGAGGCCGATTCGCTGACGTTCATCGCGTATCCAGCGATGGAAGCGGTGGATATTCTCGTAATCACGCGGGGACGAGCCGCGTTTTGGGTCGCGGATGCTGCGGGCATAACGGGCGCGTAACCACGTCTTGAACAAATCCGCGTCGGTGTCTTTGCCGAGCGCGGAAAGCTCGGTGATGCGCTGCTGCCACAACTCATTCGCGGCGGATTTCTGGCGCGGGTCGTGGATGTTCGCCAGCAGATAGCCCTTGAGCATCGCCGCCGGGCCGAGCGTCATCCCGCGATCATTCATCGTCTCGAAGATCGTGAAGGCATCGTCCTCGCTGTAGGCTTCGATCTCCACCAAATCGACATTTTCCGCCAGCCAATCGGTAAAAAACGGCAGCATCGCGCCATTGAATGCTCTAGGCAGCAGATCGGCAATATCCTGATACCGCGCTGCCAGATTGCGGGCGGATGGATCGGCACTCGCGGCGATTTCGATGTCACCGCCTTCAAACAGCGCCTTCATCGGTTCGGCGCGTTCCGCCACGTCGATATTGAACGCCCGCCGCCCGTAACTTTCCGAGAAGATCATCGGGCGCACGTCGGGGATTTCGGGGAAATTCTCGCGCAGATGATGGAGCGCTATTAGCATCAGCGTGAGCGTCGTCAGGCGCTGCTGCCCGTCGATGATGAAATTTTGCCCGCGATCACTGCACGTCACAATCGTGCCGAGGAAATAATGTTGATAATGCTGCACAGCGCTGCGTTCATGGCGCACATCATAGGCCGCGAGGAAGCGCCCGGCGAGGTCGTCGATCAATTCCTGCACATGCCGCCGCTCCCAAGCATATTCGCGCTGGTAAAAATCGATATTATATTTGACGTTACTGAGCAACTGCCGCACCGACTTGGTACGGGCGTTGATGGTCGTCATCGCGCCCTCGTATGAAACATCTTAAGAACGCATATTCTACCCTATTTTAACCGACGGTGCAGCCGCAAAACCCCACCCCCGTAATACTGTTTTACAAAATTAGGACTTTCGCTCACGCATTTACCCCACCCCTAAATCCCCTCCCCATTGCATGGAGAGGGGACTTCAAGATGCGTTTTTCTCCCCCTCTCCAAGTATTGGAGAGGGGGCCG
>DAOTTO010000321.1:0-3166 GCA_034437895.1 Anaerolineae bacterium
GGTGAATTAATCGTCGGTGGACAAAATCTACTCGAACTCAAGCCGCGCCAGCAAGCCGCCTACCGCCTGACCAAAGTGGGCTTTCTCTGGCAGCAGGTCGAGCGCAATCTCCTGCCGAATCGCTCCGCACTCCGCAATGTGACGCTGCCGATGATGATGGCGGGTGTCCCGATCTGGCGGCGGGTGAAGCAGGCCAAAGAACTGCTCATCGCTGTCGGGCTGAAAGATCATCTCCATAAGCGCCCATCGCAGCTTTCCGGCGGGCAGCAGCAGCGGGTGGCGATTGCCGTCGCGCTGGCGAATCATCCGCCGCTTTTGCTGGCTGATGAACCCACCGGGGCGCTCGATCACACTAGTTCGGCGCAGGTGATGGCGCTGTTGGATGAACTACGAGAAAAACTCGGCCTGACGATTCTGATGACGACGCATGATCTGGAACTCGCCTCCCGTGCGGATCGCGTGCTGACTCTGCGTGATGGAGCGTTGGGGCAGGATATTTCCGGGCATGAGAGCGAAGGCAGCCCATCGTTGGACGACATTGGGCGCATCCAACTGCCGGAAGCGGTACGCGCTCAACTGAACGATGCGGCGCGGATTGCCGTCGAAATCCGACCCGAAGGAATCCTCTTGCGCCCGGAAGCGGCGGAAAGTGACGATGTGAGCGCGGCCTTGCAAGACATGCTGCCACAGGATGCTCCGCCGGAAAGACGGCGCTTATTTCACTGGAAGAAGTTAAGATCGCGTTAATTTATAAATGTGGAAATTTTTAAATAATAATTAACGAATTCTTGGTTTGACTTTGCTTTTTTTTGTAATAGGGTGTTAGTAGATTCGTGTCAATATGAATCTGATCTATCAACTATTGAGGAGATTGAGCAGTGAACCATTTAAAGACCGTAGGTATTTTAGTCGTGTTAACGTTGATCTTGACGTTAACATCCGTGTCCTTACTCACTGTGGAAGCTCAAGTGAGTCCAGTTACCGCGACCTGTACTGGTAATGATATTGTGTTAGGAGGATCTGCTTCTGCGACCTTGACCTATCAATATCAGGTTATTGGCAGCGGGACTTGGCAACACAGAATAACTGGCCTTTCTGTATACAATGTGAATCCTTGGTTAGGTTGGTCAAATCCGGGGTCTACTATTTATCCATCAGCATTTCCGACATACTGGACAGCCCCTAGTGACCCACCACTTGCTTGGTTTGGTATGAATACTTTCGCAAACATACTTTATGGCAACAGAAGTGCCGGCGCTTACTTTAGCGTCAGTCAATATGGAAGTTGCACTGTAACCAACTTCCAATAAAACTTTGATGGAAGTCAGCCACCATAGGCTATTTGATACCTTATGGTGGCTTTTTCATATCTTTCTCGTTTATATATCCACCTTGCCTGTTCGCTCAACAATTTCTTCCTCCGCACATTAACTCAATCCCAATTTTAGCCTTTTTAAGGAGTACCTCATGTCTCGATCTATTCTCTGGATTGGCATTTCATTATTGTTCTTGACCTCTATAACAGTATTTTCGCAACCTAATCCTACGATTATTACAATTGGTTTGCCGGGAGACTTAATTCCGATGCTTAATCCTGCTTCTATATTTGCTTCGCTTTATGAAGCGCATCCTAATGTAAGTGTTGTATTTGTCCCATATCCTCAACGCACTCCTATCGTTGAATCGATCATACAAGATGCTGAACAACATTTGGACGATTTGGAAAGTTTAGCCTCATTAAGTGATGTGTTGTATGTAGGCTCTTTTGAATTCAGCGTTGCGGGGACAAGAGCGGGCTATTTTCTCGATCTTGCCCCGTTAGTAAATGCCGACTCAGAAATTAATCCAACTAATTATTATCCATCCGCATGGAATGCGTATCGTTGGGATGGCGGTATATGGGCGCTGCCTATACAGTTGTTGCTCCAATTCTTAATCTATGATCCCCAAGCATTTACGGAATCTAATCTCAACCTACCCACGATAAACTGGACTTTTGATGATCTCGCCCATGCTGCTGATATACTAGGCGGGATTACAATTTTTGACTCTACCTTATTGGCACGGGCGCTCTATAACCAGTCAATTGTTGAGGATATGCAGCCAAACTTTGCCACTGATGGCATGGCTGAGGCTCTTATTCAGATTCGGACTTTACAAAGTCAATATCCTAATCAAGCAGGTGAGCAATTCCAATCGTCTATGATTGTAGGAGATATACCTTATCTTGTCGTATCCCCAGATGAAAGGATTAAACGAGGTGCGCCGCTACCGGGTAATATCGTTGGCTCACGAGCAACTGGTTTAGCAATTAGCGCTGGAACACCAAATCCAGAGGAGGCTTATGCCGTTGCACGGTATTTAACAACTGAGCCGACATTTATAAGTTTGATTGGTGGAATACCTGCTCACCGTAACACTGCCCAAATGCTCAATAGTTTTCCGTTTAGAGACAATCTACTTGGGAAAACTGTTGATGAAGAAACCCGTTCTTTCCTGATTGATGCGTTAGAAACTGCGCTTCCGGCCTCCGAACTAAACTTTGGTAATTATCTTCTTCCTCCTCTTTTTGATCCATCCAATGCTAACGACATGCTAACTAATTTGGAAACAGCTCAAACAGAGGCGATAGAGATACTGGAATTAGCCGAGTCAAGAGCAGAAACTACCAATTTAGTCATCCCGACCCCTGTGCCCACTGCGGTTATGCTATCGAATGAAATTGAGTTGTTGTTTGATGCAGCAGGAAGCGGAATGGATACTCGTTCAAATAGTTCGTTTCAAGCCGCATTAGAGACTTTTGTTGAACAAGACCCTGAAGTCGGACGAATCACACAAATTCAGCCAAGCCCGAACACCCTGCTCCCAGAGCGTGATTGTTTTGTTCAAATAGTGAATAGAGCAGATATGAACTTTCTTGCAGGAGTCCTTTCTTTGCTACCCGTTGATCCATTGTTGAATAGCGATCCTAATCTATTACGGGAAGATTTTTTGCCATACACATTAGAACAATTATCCGTTGAAGGCCAAACACTCGGTATACCACTTGTAACTACTCAGGGGTGAAGCAGTGTTGGGGTGAAGGGCGAGTCGGAAAAAGCATCGACCAAAGCGGAGAACATGGAATAGCCGTGTTTGCGAGCCGTTGAAAGATAGCTACGGACAG
>DAOTTO010000322.1:0-12681 GCA_034437895.1 Anaerolineae bacterium
ATTAAGGGTAAATAACGTGACCATTATGGGGCATACTCTCAACTATATGGTGTTCATTTACGCGATATGTCATTGGCGATAAATTGATTTTTTGAATTGAAACAGGCTGAGTAGTTACGCCCGAAGATGTTATTAATACTCACATATGAGGTTAATAAATTCCATAACCTATTTCAATTAAAACAAAACAGTAAATAAAAATATTGTATTATTTTGTAACTACTCAGCCCTATTTTTGGAGGGGAATCAATGTTAAATTCATTTTAGTGCCTTTTTTGGTTGCTCAAAATTGAGGTTAGGGCGCTATTGCAAGAAAACCCAATTTAATGGCGATATGTAAAAACTATTAAGGGTAAATAAAGTGACTATTATGGGACATACTCTCAACTATATGGTGTTCATTTACGCGATATGTCATTGGCGATAAATTGATTTTTTGAATTGAAACAGGCTGAGTAGTTACCATTTCTTATCTTTTCTAGTATTTCATAACCATTTATTCCTAGCATGTAGTAATCACAAAGGGTTAAATCAGGTCGAAATTTGTAAATTAACTCAAGTCCCTTTTTACCCTCTTCGGCACTTACTGCATCGAATCCCTGATCATTCAGGAATTCCCCTATAGCTTCTGCTATTTCTTTACTGTTGTGAATAACTAGAATCTTTTTTGTGCCATAATTAATCCTTATTGCTCACAGGTTTACATCCTAAAATTGCCATACCTCGGCGCACCTTCGGGCCTCTAATCGCGGTTATAGGCCAGGATCAAGCCGATGGCAAAGTACGCAATCTGACATCATCGAGGGTAATTGTTGTAAATGACCCAACCAATTGATCTTCATATTGATCGACAACCTCAATAATGCGTTGGATTTTCGCCGTGCGTTGGCCTGAGGGAATACGTACCGAAAGGAGACCATAAGCTGGTTGAGCGTCTCTGAATACTAACTCCGAGAAATCCAAATCTTCTGTTATCAAAACTCGCTTTTCATCAATAGACTGTTTGAGAATGTTAAGATCGACTTCGCCAGAATTGATTTCAGCAATCGACATGACATCATGTCCTTTTTTACGCAACAACTTTACCAGTAGCGCATCACAATTTTCATCAGCGAGAAAGCGCATTATCAACCTCGCCCAATAAGGCGGGCTGAGTAGTTAACCATACCTGACGAATGACATCAGCCGCATAATCAGCCGCGGCATAAATATCTTCAAGCGTGAGGCGGGGATGCGCGTCTATAATGTCTGCAACGGACATCCCGCCGCCTAGGTGATGCAAAACTTGTTCAACCGTGATACGTGTTCCTTTGATGCAGGGTTTACCAAACATGACCGCCGAATCAATCGAAATGCGCTCGTATTTCATGACTTTAAATCCCCTATTTTCACCAGTTTATCACATGCGGAAGTTGCCATACCTAGGTGCGCCTTCGGATACCCAATCGCGGTTATAGGCCATGCTCAAGCCGACTGTGAGCGCCTGCCGGGTGTCGCGTGGGTCGATGATGCCGTCATCCCAGATTCGGGCGGTGGCATAATACGCATCTGATTCCTGCTCGAACTTATATTTAACCATGAACTTCATCTGGTCGATTTGCTCTTTATCCGGTTCGATTCCCCGCCGGCGGGCGGCATCTTCTTGGACAATCGCCAATACACCGGAAGCCTGTTCCGCGCCCATCACAGAAATGCGGCTGTTAGGCCATGTAAACAACAAACGCGGGTCATAGGAACGTCCGCACATAGCATAATTCCCCGCGCCATAGCTGCTGCCGCACATGATCGTAAACTGTGGGACGGTGCTGTTGGCGACGGCGTTTATCATCTTGCTGCCATTGCGGACGATGCCGCCTTCTTCGTATTTTTGTCCGACCATGAAGCCAGTGATATTTTGCAGATAAATCAGTGGTGTGCGGCTGTGATTACAAAGCTGGATAAATTGCGCGGCTTTGTTAGCGCTTTCGCTGAACAAAATTCCCTCATTGGCGAGGATGCCCATCGGGAAGCCATTGATATGGGCGTGACCGCAAACCAGCGTTTGTCCATAATCCGGTTTAAATTCCATAAAGCGGCTGCCATCAACGATACGGGCGATAATCTCACGCATCGGCATGGGACGGCGCAGCGCATCAATTGGAATAATGCCGAGTAGTTCATCAGGGTCATATCGAGGAGCCTCCGGAGTGCGTAAATCCGCCCGAATCGTTTTACGCCAGTTCAGTTGCCCGACGATCTCCCGCCCAAGTCGAATCGCGTCGGCATCGTCTTCGGCGATGTAGTCCGCGAGGCCGGAGATTCGGGCGTGCATGTCCGCGCCGCCGAGTGTTTCGTCATCGACTTCTTCACCAGTCGCCATTTTCACTAATGGCGGCCCGCCTAGAAAGACCTTCGCTTTTCCGCGCACGAGTACAGCATAGTCGCTTAAGCCGGGGATATAAGCGCCACCTGCCGTGCTGTTGCCGAAAACGAGCGAAACCTGCGGGATACCCATGCCGCTCATCTTTGCTTGATTAGCAAACGTCCGCCCGCCTTTGACGAATAGTTCTGATTGATGCGGTAAATTCGCGCCGCCTGATTCGACCAAATACAAACAAGGTAGATGGTTGGTCATAGCAATTTCTTGCGCCCGCAGCGCTTTATCCACAGTGACCGGATAGCTCGTTCCGCCTTTAGCTGTGGCATCATTAGCGTTAATCATACATTCTACGCCGTTGACGATGCCGATTCCATTGATTCCGCCTGCGCCGGGCGATTCGTTTTCGTACATATCCCACGCCGCAAGTGTGCTGAGTTCGAGGAAAGGGGTGTTGGGGTCGAGCAAAAGTTCCACCCGTTCACGCGGGAGCAATTTTCCTTGTTCGATGTGGCGTTGGCGGGCGCGTTCACTGCCGCCTTCCCGTACTTTGGCTTGGCGTTCTTCCAGTTGGGCGATCAATTGGCAGTTATGGTCGTAATTCTGGCGGAATTCATCGTCTTTGGGGTTTATTTTGGTGTGGATAAGGGTCATCGTCTGCAATCTATTCAAATGGTTATTAGATTAACTTTGTCGCAGATGATAACCCTGATGCTGACGTGGGTCAACACAATCCAGTTAAAGGAATGAATAATCGGAGACAGGCAGCGTAACGTAAAATGTTGATCCTTCATTGAGCTGGCTTTCCAAACGAATTTTGCCGTGATGAGCCTCAATGAGTGTCTTGACAATTGCCAGACCCAGCCCGGTTCCTTCAATGCTGTCTGTTTCTGGACGGCGAACTCGATAAAAACGCTCAAAGACATGGGCTTGATCTTCTGGACTGATGCCAATGCCGTTATCCTGAATCGTGATGCGAATGATGCTGCCCCGTTGTTCGGCTTTCAAGAAAACATCGCCTTGCGGAGGCGTATATTTGATCGCGTTGCCGATTAGGTTATTGAAGATTTGATAGAGACGGGAGCGCTCACCATCCACATACGGTAGATTTTGAGCGAAGTTGCTCGAAAGATTAATGTTTTTGATGTCGGCGGCGGCACGGTTGACTTCGGTACATTCATTCAAGACCTCCGACATCGAAACCGGAAGCATTTCGAGTTCCATCCCGGATTCAATCCGTGCCATATCGAGCAGATCATCAATCAAATGTTTCATATTGTGAATGGCTTTGTTGATATTGCTTATGAAGCCATGTGACTGCTCAGTGAATTTATTTCGCATTTGGAGCAAATCGAGATACCCCATCATGACCGAAAGCGGCTGCTTTAAATCATGCGACACAGTGGCGATCAGTTCACTTTTCAGCCGATCCATTTCTTTATATGGCGTGACATCCTGCATCACGATAATGCAGCCAATATCTCTGTGAGGGGTAGCATTGGTGTGGAAAGTGCGTCCATTAGGCAGCGATAAATCTTCAGTTACGTTTTCATTCATATCCCGTGCGCGGCGATAAACATTTTCCAAGGGCGTGAATCCGATGACTTCTGTAAAGAGCTGACCGATGTAATTTTTATCCTGATACAGTTGAAGCGAAGCGGTGGCAGAAGGATTCAATAGGACGATGTGACCTTCAGTATCAATAACGATCACCACTTCCGCGAGGCTGCTCAAAATAGACGAGAGTTTCTCTCTCTCTCGTACTGTTTGGGTATAAAGGCGGGCATTATCAATGGCAACAGCGGCGCGGTTTGCCAATTGCAGCGCAAAGTTAAGATGCTTATCTTGGAAGGCATTAACCTTCCGACTTTCGAGCGTAATGATGGCGATTACTTGATCTTCTCGTAAGACAGGGACGGACATTTGTGAAAGGATGTTATGGTCAGCAGTCAGGTTATCTTCATCTAAGCTCACATCCGGCAAAATTTCGGCTTCTCGTGTGCGCCCCACCCGGAGCGTAATCCGCGAATCTTGGAGGCGTTCTAAGGCCTCACCTGTTTCATAGCCATAGGGAAATACCCGCCCTAGCGCGTCAATTTCGGGATCATATAACGTGATGAACCCTACATCGGCGCTGCTGAAGCGAAGCGCCCAATCCAGCGTCATATTAAAGACGGTATCAAGGGCGATGGTATCGTTCAGTTCGCGGTCAATCTGCTCCATCATATAAAGCAGATTCATTTCCTCAGCCATTTTTTGTAAGGCATGATTTTGATGACGGGCATTTTGTAAGGCAATTGCTGCTGTTAAAGCGATGCTTTCCAACAAATCTTGGTCACTAGAGGGGATGAGATGTTCATCTGTCATTTCGATGATGAGCGCACCGATGAGATGTAAATTGATAACTAAGGGTAGGCTGTAAAATTGCTTTAAGCCGATTAGATCAATCAGTGGCGCAATTATTGTCGGAGATGCGGAAATTAAATGAGTTGCAGATTTTCCGTTGACCCATTCCAGTAGGATTGGGTCATTCATCCCTGCATAGATATTGATGCGAATGGATTCTAACTGTTGGCGCAAACGTGTCGGGATTGGGGTATTAATCGCAGCGAAGTGAAGTTCGACATCCCCATCATCAATCACTAACGCAATAACCCGCCTATACGGCATGATTCCAGCGGTATAATTCACGAGTTGATCTAAGAGAGGTAGGGGAGAAGGGATTTGATTGAGCCGAACATTGATGGCCTGAATATGACTTAAGTGTTCAACTTGTTTACGTAGTAGTTCATTTTCTGTTGATAAGGAGAAACCTCCGTCAAGTGTCATATATGAAACTCGCCTTCCCGAAAAAATTTACGCATTTAATAGTTACATTATATAAGTTTATCTGTATTTTAAGTAAAAAGAGATTTCATCTGTGTCGCCAAATATTGTAAGATGGCAATTATTTTGTAATAATTAAGAAATGGGGTGGTTGCTTGCTGACGACCAACGTTTTATAATGCACCTTATGGATAGTCACTGTATAAGAAAGGTGACGGATGAGTTTTGAAGATATTTCTGCTAGGCTAAAAGCGCGTAAAGTACAGCAAGATGCAAAAAGCGATAGTTCTACCGAATATAATTTTGAGGAATCCTATCGGATACGCGGCAAGATGTTGGGGGTCCTCTTGCAAGATGCCCGTATAGGTGTGGCACGTACTGTAGAGGATTGTGCGCGATTACTGCGGGTTGAACCTGAAACTATCGAGTCGTGGGAGTATGGCGACAACGTACCGAGTTTGCCGCAGCTTGAACTGCTCGCCTATTATTTGGAAGTGCCGATCAGCCATTTTTGGGGGACTGAGACCCTCAAGACTTCGCGGGGTGATCGGTTGGACATTCAATCTGAATATATGACACTTCGTGACCGGATGATCGGTGCATTGCTGCGACAGGCACGGGAAGAAAGCAAGATCAGCCTAGAAGACCTGAGTCAGATAAGCGGCATTCCTGCCGAGCAGATTACCAGTTATGAGTTAGGCGAGATTCCTATTCCTACACACGAACTCGCTGTTCTTTCTGGCGGTGTAAAGAAGAATGTCAGCTACTTCCTTGAAAGTAATAATCAGATCGGGGAACTTCTGGCAGTACGTGAAGCGTGGAAGCATTTTGTCAATCTGCCGGAAGAGATGCGCGTCTTTGCTTCTGACCCCAAGAATGTGGGCTTTATTGACATCGCTCTTATGTTCAGCCGAATGCCAACAGATCGTTTGCGGCAAATCGGCGCGAGCATTCTCGATATTACAATGTGAGGTGCTTGAAATGACTACTGCCCAAGAACACCAAGAGCAGGGAATAAAATTATACGGACAGCAAGATTATGAGGCTGCTGCGCGGGCTTTTCAACAAGCGCACGAGGCCTATCATGCCAACGACGAGAAAGATATGGCCGCCGAGATGGAGGTCAATATTGGCCTCGTCCATCGCGCACTTGGGGAAAACCAGCAGGCGCTCGATATTATGCAAACCGCCCTTCGCACTTTTCAAGCAGGGGGCGACACACTCCGCGCTGCGAAAGTGATGGGGAATCTGGGCGGCGTATATATGGAATTGGGTGATCGTGAACAAGCCTACAACTGCTACCGTCAAGCTGCGGATGCCTTTCAAGAACTTGGCGAAAAGAAACTCTATGGCGAAACACTCATCGCAATGGGGCGGATGCAAGTGCGCGAAGGCAAAGTGTGGGTCGGTGCAGCAACCTACGAGGTGGGGCTGGAACAATTGGATAAATTGACTGGTACGCAAAAAGTACTCAAGAGCCTCATCAATGTCAAGAATCGTTTAAGTGGTGGTAAACCCTCTTGATTTAACATAATCCTGCTTAGGGGCGGCCCGTTAAGTTGCCTCTAGGCGGTTGCCATTCTCCCTTGCCTGCATCATCCTTGACGTTGCCATAGACATCCTGTATCGTCATCGTTTACGATAGATGTTCCTGGTTGGCAATAGGATGTGGGTGTGGCTGTTGTAATCCCGCAAGTCTCTTCAATGTTAATAACACGCTCGCGCTTTATGATCTTGATCGCCCTGTTTACACTGTTGAGCAGTGTTTACATGCTGTTTTACACCGCAGATTCTTGGGAATTTGGTGATCCGCCTTACCTTTTCAATATGACGGCGAGTTTAGTACGCTATCAAGACACGCTGTTTGATTTGATGGCGTTTAACCATCCTGACCGTCCCGACAATAGTTTTTACCCTGATCGTTTGTATCCGCTGTATACCTATCCAGAAGATATGCTGTCAATTGTGCTGGCGACCCCCCTGTATTGGCTCGCCTATCACCTACCGGGAATCGGATTGGTGCATACGGTATGGTTGTTGAATATCTTCGTCTGTGCGGCGACGGCATGTGTGTTTTTTATCTATGCGTTGGCGCTTGGGTATGACGAGCGTACAGCGGTTTTAGCAGCGCTCACCTTGGCTGTGGCGACGATCATCCTGCCCTACAGCCGCAGCTTTATGCAAGAGCCGACAGCCATGTTGGTCACACTGCTCTTGGCGCTGACTTTGGAGCGTTGGCGGGCAGGTGAATTCCGTTCACACCGGCTGCTCATACTTGCGCTGATCTTGGCTTTATTCATGTTCCTCGCCAAACGGACGGCATTAGCTGGGCTGCCGGGACTGTTCATCATCGCGCTGCGAGCGCCGAAACCGAAATTCCGTTATCTGCAAGTACAAGCTGCTGGCTTTATTGGTATTGGCCTGCTTGCATTACTATTGGCATTTGTGGATTTAAAAGCGGTTTTTGCACCGTTTGCGTCACTCTTTAGGGAGTTTAAATCCTCGCATTTGATGATTGCCATCCGCGCTTATCTTTTTAGTGTGACGGCAAGCCTCTGGGCGGCTTCTCCACCTGTGCTTTTGGCGATACCTGGTTTTTGGCTGTTATATCGTCGTAGGCAAACACGCTATTTGTGGGTGATGCTTGTCCTCGCTCTCGGTTATATGGTGGGATATGCCATTTTCCATAATGCCCATTGGTATGGCAGTGTGACATGGCCTGTACGCTATTTCTTGCCTGTGATTCCGTTTCTATTGATTGTCGCGCTGCCTATTTTTGATCGATTGGCGCATTGGCAGGCGACCCGTTTAATGACGATTTGTTTCGGTGTCTTGGTTGTTTACGCGCTCTGGATCAATTTTAATGGCGTATCCTATCGCTGGGATACATACGATAAATTACTGCCAGCCGGTCTTAATATGACGCAGGGCGATGCCGCTTTTAATCCTGCTTGGATGCCTTGGGTTCTGCTGCCTAAGTTGTGGGGCGAAAAACCCTTTATCTTTGCATGGGTGAGGACAGGGCAGACTGTTTTTCCGGTCATGTTTGCACTTTTAGCGGCGGCCTGCGTAGGCGTTTTGGGCTTTATCCTGCGCCGATACACTTTAAAGCGCGGCCTGCTTCTGATTGCCTCGCTTCCTATCGCTTTTGTGATTTGCGTTTATATCGGGCTGCGGATGATCTATATTGACCCACTTTATTGGGGGCAAAATGACGATCTACGCCGAATGCTGCCGATCATCGAGCAGGAAACACAGCCGCCGGATATGATATTTGTGACGAGCAGTGATCATGTTTTTTTCCTATTCAATTATGGCAAAATCGACCATGCACGTTTAGTAGGTCTGACTTTTCAACCCGGAGAGCGCTATAGCCCCGAACAAGACCCTCTTGTCTCGGATACCTACGATTACAATCAGCTTTTAACAAATACGACACTGCCTATGCTGCGGGCTGCCGCGCAAAAACGAGATAGCTTATGGCTGTTAGCAGATTTTGGGCCGTTTCATCCTTGGGCAGTTCGTCCGGTTGAGCAGTTTCTTGTTTCTGAATATTATTTGATTCGAGAAATTGATACCGCACCCGCCGTCCGTCTATTGCAATATGCGACGGGTAGGGCAGAACGGGATGTAACCCCTTTAGAGGTGTCAACGGGGTATGTCTTTGGTGGGAACTTCCGGCTTGATGATGTTTATCTGCCTTTGGGGACGACGTATACGGCAGGACAAACGCTTCCAATCGGCCTCACTTGGCGAGCGCTGGAAACGCCGGGACGTGACTATACCATAGCTTTTTTTCTGGCGGATTCTGAAAATGCCGTGGTCGCGCAGGGGATGGATAGCGCCCCTAACGGGGGATTTGCGCCGACTGCCCAATGGCCTGTGGATTTTACGCTGCGCGATAATCGCGGTCTGATTTTGCCGGACACATTGCCAACGGGCGAGTATCAATTATGGCTGCGACTCTATCATCGCTTTGATGACGGGACACTTGAACTTCTTCCGCTTGAAGGGGAAAATGTGTACGAAGACACAATAGCCGTTTTACCAATTGTGATTAGTGTGGAAAACTGAAAGCTGCATTTTGGACGTAATTCTGTTAAAGAAAAGCATGTCTCCAAAGAGGTCTTACGATGGTTTTCAACGATTATCATTTCATCACAACATGGCGTGTTCAGAGTACATCGCAGGAAGTGGCGGAAATTTTGGGGAATGCTCCCGATCTTGTACGATGGTGGCCTTCAGTTTACATTGAGGTTGAAGTTTTAGAGCCAGGTAACGAAAAGGGTATTGGGCGATTGGTCAGCCTGTATACCAAAGGCTGGCTACCTTATACTCTACGTTGGCAGTTCCGCGTAAGCCAATCCAACCCGCCTTATGACTTCCGTATCGAAGCGATTGGCGATTTTGTCGGATACGGCATCTGGACGTTTGAGCAAGATGGCGAGTGGGTAAATATCAAATACGAGTGGCGCATTAGCGCACAAAAGCCCTTATTAAAGCTGTTATCTCCACTCATGAAGCCTGTTTTTTCGGCAAATCATCATTGGGCGATGCGAAAAGGAGAAGAAAGCCTTAAGTTAGAACTCGCACGTCGTCATGCTAAAACAAATGAGGAACGTGATAGAATCCCCGCGCCACCATCACCCACATTTATGTCTCGCCGCTGACCGTTATAAGGAAATGGGGTCAATTTTTAGGGATGGGACTTTCTCATTCCTCATATATTATTCCTCTTAGACAATGTTAACACCATAAAATTGGGCGCTAAGGCTATACTCAATACAAAAGTCAAAAAAATCAGTTTTATGCGAACTCCGAATAACCATCTTAAATTGGCCTTTAATGGACTCTGAGGCGATGATTTAAGATAGAGATTGTATACTGCCGCTTAGAAAATAACCGTTGAGGTAGGAAATTTGGCCTCTGAATTTGTCGCTAAAACGACCTATAAAACAAACCGATCTGATCCATTAAAATATGTCATATCACATATGCGTCGCCATCCGTTGGTGTTCATCGCCTTAATGTTTGGCGCGTTTACGAATGCCGCTCTAGCCGCCGTCGTCCCTTATTATATTGGGTTAGCATTTAATCGGATGATCGAAACCGACGGGCGTGATGTCGCTTATGTTGGGACGATGGCACTGGCGATTGTCATTTCGCAAACCCTTCGCGGCGTTTTACAACTTATGCGGAATGCGTCGGCGGAGACATTTGGACAGCGTATCGAGCGTGATGTACGTGGCGAACTGTATGCCAGTCTGCTCGGCAAAAGCAT
Source organism: Anaerolineae bacterium (assembly GCA_034437895.1). GTDB lineage: Bacteria > Chloroflexota > Anaerolineae > Aggregatilineales > Phototrophicaceae > JANRLJ01. The sequence continues at coordinate 10,464 of DAOTTO010000322.1, forward strand.
GACGTTCCATGATTTGATGCCCGTCGGTGAGATTATGGCGCGTGTCACTAACGATGTGCGCGAAATGAACTTGATGATGAATCCCGGCGTGAACCTAATTATAGGTTCTGGTTGGTTTTTGATTCTACCGATTGTTTCCGCGCCGTTTATTCATCCAGCGCTGCTTTTTGTTCCAGCCGTGTTCGTTTTTCTGCATGTCATTGTGCAGTATCGTTTTGTAGTTCGTATGCAGCCAGTTGCATTTGGTACGCGGGAAAGTTTCGGGCGTATGAATGCTGAACTTGCCGAATCGCTCGATGGCTTGCAAGTTGTTAAAGGTGCGGCGCAGGAACAGCAAGAAATTAAGAATTTTAATAAACTTGCGGAAGATGTGCGCGATTATTTTGTCGCTCAGGGTAAAATCGAAGCACAGTATCTTTCCAATCTGCTTTTGGGGTTAGCCGTCGTCATCGGTTTTGTCCATTCGATTTATCTGTTTCAACTCAGCTGGATTGATATTGGCGATATCGTAGCTTATACAACTTTGCTTTCACTGTTCAGCTTCCCAGTCTTTACCTCACTTAACTCGCTTTCACGGTTGGCGCTCGGTCATGCCAGCGCAGGCCGCATTCTGGAAATTATCAATAATGAGACGGCGCTTGACCGCAATCTGAACGGGCATAAAACCGTCATCCAAGGCGCGGTCAAGTTTGAAGATGTCAGCTTCACTTATACCGAAGGTGGCAAAATCGTCTTGCACAACATTTCTTTCGAGGCACAGCCGGGGCAGACCATCGCGGTTGTTGGGCAGACGGGTTCGGGCAAAACGTCGCTGATGAAACTGGTGAATCGCACTTATGATGCGGCGGCAGGACGGGTTTTGGTTGATGGCGTTGATGTTCGAGAGTGGGACTTAGAGGCATTACGGTCACAAATTAGCATTATTGAGCAGGATATTTTTCTGTTTAGCCGGACGATTGCGGAAAATATTGCTTTCGGGAATACAAATGCGACGCAAGCGCAGGTTGAAGACGCTGCGCGTAAAGCACAAGCCCATGATTTTATTATGGATTTTCCTGAAGGCTACAACACGATTATTGGTCAGCGCGGTGTAACGCTTTCAGGTGGGCAACGGCAGCGGTTGGCAATTGCGCGTGCCTTCCTGACTAATCCGCCGATTCTCATTCTGGATGACAGCACCAGCGCCATCGACAGCGCAACCGAAGATCGCATCCAACAGGCGATTTGGGCGGCTTCTCGTGGGCGCACGACGCTGCTTATCACCCATCGCCTTTCGCAAATTCGTTGGGCAGATCATATCATCGTCCTGAAGCAGGGGCGCATTGTAGCGCAAGGGACGCACGATAACCTGCTGGGGACTTCCGAAGCCTACCGCCGTATTTTTGCCCGCTATGAAGAAACACAACCTGAAAAAATCTAAGCTGATCGCTAACAGCTAGGGAGTAATAGCTATGGCGCCTATGTTTGCTGGCCTGCAATCTGATAAATATGACCGTCAATATTCGGACAATTATTTGTTCAATCGTATTGGGCAATACCTTTCCGTGCATAAACGGCGGCTTATTTGGGTGATTATCTCGTTTATAGTGGTCTCTTTGGTGTCGTCGGCACCACCGGTTCTCATTGCCAATGCTGTGACAATTTTGCAACAAAATAGTGGTACGAATCCGCTAATTTTGATTTGCGGTGCTTTGCTAGTGTGTGCCATCCTGCAATATGTGGCGAATTGGGTGCGCCGTCAACTGCTGGCAGTCGTCATCGGTGATGTTGTGGGTCAGATGCGAAAGGATGCGTTTGCGGCGGCAATTAACCGCGATTTGGCATTTTATGACACCAATAAATCTGGCAAAATCGTTAGCCGAATTACAAGCGATACACAGGAATTTGGCGATGTTGTTTTGCTTTCGAGTGATGTCCTCACACAACTTGTACAAGTGATTGTGCTGCTGGGCTTACTTCTTAATCGCTCCGTTGGTTTGACGCTTGTCCTGCTCATGACGCTGCCACTGCCAGTGCTGGCGGCGCTTGGCTTTCGCGCATTAGCCCGTGTTGTAACACGACAGGGATCGCGGGCAATGGCGGTGGTGAATGACATCATCCAAGAGAGTGTCTCTGGTATCAGTATCGCTAAGAATTTTCGCCGTGAGGCGATGATTTACGATGAATTTCTTGATGTAAACAACCAATCTTACAACGTCAATATGCGGCGTGGTTTCGT
>DAOTTO010000323.1:0-20986 GCA_034437895.1 Anaerolineae bacterium
GCGGATCTGGACGCAGACAGTGTAGATTGGTCGGATTATAAAGGCCGCTATGTACATTTGCTCATCGTGCAAAGTCCGAATAAGCCGGTTTGGAATTTGAATGAGGGCGAACAAGTGACTTGGCAAGCGCTGACGGTTGAGCGTGAGCATGGCGCGGCGCTTTTGGCGTTTAGCAGTTTGCCGAAAGCTGTTGGGTTTATGCAGCCTGCCGTCATGAGTGGGCGCATCTATGATGTGAATAAGGTCGCTAAGTTCAGACGAGAGACAGCGGCGGGTTGGAGTCTGCCTGTACTGCTGAATCCTGAGCTAACGCTGCTCGACGGGCTAAACATTACGCTTATGCCTGTGGATGTCAATACTGCTGAAGCATCGGATGAATAGCTTTCAGCGATCAGCAGTCAGCCTAAGAATCAAAACTGAACGCTAAATGCTGAAAGCTGAAGGCTAAATGTATGACGCTTGATGATCTTGCTTTTCTCACGTCCAGCGCAGGCGAAAAATTACTGGAACGGCTGCGGCGCGAGGACTTGAGCGAGGCCAATCATTTAACGCTAGTAACGGCGCTTCGCAAAGAGTATGCGCTGGAACAAGTGCGGACGGCGGTCAATCTGGCATTGGTGAGAATCAAAGCTGTCAATAAATTTGGCGCGGACGCGGCGAAAATGTTCTTTACCGATGAGGCGTTGCAGCAGGCCAGTGATCCACAGATTCGGCAGTATCGTCCTTCTATTATGAGTCCGCGCATGATTGCTGATGTGTGCTGCGGAATAGGCTCGGATTCGCTGGCATTTGCACAGGCGAAATTTCCTGTTAGCGGAGTCGATATTGATCCAATTCGCGTGAAAATGGCACAATTAAATGCTGAGGTGCTTGGTTTAATTGAGCATACTCATTTTGAAGTGGGGGATGCTCATGAAATATCAAGCGCGTTTGGGAATTCCGCCATTTTTTACGATCCGGCACGGCGCGATGATAAAGGTAATCGAATCTACGATGTCGAGCGTTATATTCCGCCTTTGTCGCTGATTCGTGGGTGGCGCTCGATGTTGACTATGGTGAAATTGTCTCCTGGTATTGATCTGACGCAATTAAGAAAATATCAGGTTAATGGTCCCGAAGGATTGGAATTTCTTTCTGTCGAGGGTGACTTAAAGGAAGCCGTGTTATGGTCAGGTGTTGGATTTGCTCACGCTGGGCTTGACCATTTACGAGGAATAACAGCTACACTTCTTAAGAGTGACGAGATTTATCACTGGCAGCGCTATCATGAACCTGAGATAATGCCGCTTTCGCAGCCGCTAGGTTGGCTGGTCGAACCGGATCCGTCGATTATTCGCGCTGGTTTGGTGCAGGATTTAGCGATTGCGCTAGGCGGGTATTTACTTGACGAAACGATTGCCTATTTTACGACTGACACAAAGCCGGAGTCGGTATGGGTGCGAGCATGGCAAATTCTGGACTGGATGCCGTTCAACTTAAAGAAGCTGCGGGCTTATCTGCGTGAGCGCAACGTAGGTATAGTGACGGTCAAAAAGCGTGGTTCGGCGCTCACGCCGGAAGGATTAACTGCTGATTTAAAACTGAAAGGCGGCGAGTCGCGTACATTGGTTTTGACCCGTTACTCAGGTCAGCCTATCGTGATAATTTGTGCCGATTATGGCGCTTAAGGCGCGTCGAAGGTGAATAAGTACTTTGCCTGTGCAATTGCCTTTAGGCCGCGCCAAAATCACCGAAGGTATAGCCGCGGATTTCGCGGTCTGCCCGATTGCGACGGAATTTTTCTTTGCGAGAGTCGCGGCGGAAGGCTTTTTCGTCACGATACACGGTCAGGACATACTGCCCACAGCGTGAGAGGACGACAGTTGAACCGACGAGGCGGCAGTACGGGTGGTTAGCAGGCAGGTCGTCGGGCAGGTCGGTTCTTAGCAGTTGGCAGAAAATGGCTCCAGTGCGGCGCATCCGGCGACCATACGTGGCGATAAAATCAACCTCGTCTTCGCGGAGGTTGCGCTGGGCAGAGCGCTGGTGGGCGTGGTGACTTAATGCGAGATGCTGAGTATCCATAACATTCTCCTCATCAACCATCTTTAAGACAGGATAACATAGTTAATTGAGAATATAACATTTAGCTTATGAATTTTTACCGAATTCCTTTGAAAAATTAACAAGGAGACTCTCAATGTTACCAGATTATAGAAATGAGCCATTTACCGACTTTACCCAGCCGAGCAATGTGGCTGCGTTTGAAGCCGCCTTAAGCAAGGTCAAAGCGGAGTTGGGGCGGACGTATCCGCTTGTAATTGATGGCGAAAACCTTGACTTAAGCGAAAGTTTCGCCTCGGCGAATCCGTCACGTCCGGCGGAAGCGCTCGGTTACTTCGCGCAAGGCACAGCCGCTCATGCTGATGCAGCGATTGAAGCGGCGACACGCGCTTTTGAAACATGGCGATTTGTGGATGTTGAAGAACGTTCACGCTATTTACTTCGGGCGGCGGCAGAGATGCGGCGGCGTAAGCATGAATTTAGCGCGATTATGGTGCTGGAAGTGGGAAAAAGTTGGGCTGAAGCAGACGGAGATACCGCCGAGGCGATTGACTTTCTCGAATATTATGCCCGCCAAGCGATTCGAATCGCCGATAGCAGCCATCAGCTTGCGCCTTATCCGGCGGAACAATTGATGTTGGAATATATCCCATTGGGCGTGGGGGCGATTATCCCGCCTTGGAATTTTCCGTGCGCGATTCCAACGGGAATGTTGGGCGCGGCGCTGGCGGCAGGCAATACATTGGTGTTTAAACCCGCCGAACAAAGTCCTTGGATTGCCTATAAAATCTGCGAATTGTTCTGGAATAATGGGCTGCCTAAAGGCGTACTCAACTATCTGACGGGGCCGGGTCATATCGTCGGTGCGCGGATGGTGGAGCATCCTAAAACACGCTTTGTCTCCTTTACAGGGTCGCGTAAAGTTGGCATTCAAATTTATGAAACCACTGCCAAAGTTCAGCCGGGGCAGCATTGGCTAAAACGGGCGATTTTGGAAATGGGCGGCAAGGATGCTGTGGTTGTGGACGAAACCGCCGATCTCGAATCCGCCGCGCAAGGCATCGTCACGAGTGCGTTTGGATTTCAAGGACAAAAGTGCAGTGCAGGCAGCCGTGCCATCATCGTGGAAGATGTCTACGATCAAGTGGTGAATCGTGTGGTAGAACTGACTCATCAGCTTGCGATTGGTGCGCCCGATGCTGGCGCGAACATTAATCTGGGGCCGGTGATCGATCAAGACTCGATGAACAAGATCATGAACTATATCGAAATTGGTACCCAAGAGGGTAAACTGCTGCACGGCGGAAAAATCCATGTAACGTCTGAAGGCGGTTACTTTGTCGAGGCGACGATTTTCGGCGATTTGGCCGGGGATGCGCGGGTCGCTCAGGAAGAAATTTTCGGCCCAGTCTTGGCACTCGTTAAAGCGCGAAATTATGCTCATGCCCTAGAAATAGCCAACAGCACGGAATATGGGTTGACAGGCGCAGTTTATAGCAATGATCGGGCGCGGTTGGAACAAGCACGGCGCGAATATCATGTCGGGAATCTCTACTTCAATCGCAAATGTACGGGCGCGATGGTAGGGGTACATCCGTTTGGTGGCTTTAATATGAGTGGGACGGATAGCAAAGCAGGTGGCCCGGATTATCTGCTGCTGTTTACCCAAGCTAAGAGCATCGCGGAAAAACTTTAATGTTCGCCGAGTATCGCGTATAATTGATAAACGAATCACAAAAGTAGGACTTACGCAGTTGAACAAATTTTGGGGTAAAAGGCATTAGTCTATAATTTTTAGTAAGGCTGAAGATTTTCCCTTAAACACTGCCTTGACTAAAAACTCATTACTGTGAACTGCGTAACTTCTAAAAAGCATAAAGAAATTACAGGGCGCAGCATCATGCGCCCTTACAAATAACACGTTTAAAATTTTACTCGTATGGATGAGGGTGGGGATGAGCCGATGATGAAAGCGAGAGGGCCAGTGCGTCATGAGGTCTTGAGCTGGTCGGATGTCGATAAGTTGGTGGATTTGCTGGTGCCGCAGCTCACCGGTATGGGGCGTTTCGACGCAATGGTGATGATTACACGCGGCGGTATTGTCCCCGGTGGGATGTTGGCGGAGGCGCTGGCGATTCGGCATGTGCTTACGGCGGCGGTAGATTTTCCTTCCAGCGATGATACGCCTTTGATGGCCTTTCCCTCGTTTTTACAATTCCCCGCAGCCGATGTATTGATCGGACGCAAGACTTTGATTGTAGATGATGTTTGGGGCAGCGGACGCACCAGCACTGCGGTAAGAGGGCGGTTACAGGCTTCTGGCGCGACTCCTTATACCTGTGTGTTCCACTTTAACCCGTACCGATCATTATTTAGCAAAGCCGAGCCGGATTTTTATGCCGCCATTACCGATGCCTATATAATTTATCCTTGGGAAATAGATCGTGGTCTAAAGGGTATTGGGATGACGATGCCCACCCCCGAACCAGAGATAAATTAAAAGTCAAAGAGTAAGCGTTACAATCTAACACCAGTCATACATTTCCGTGATATAATGCAGTACATAAAGGGTTAGTAGCTCATAAGCTGTGGCGGCGTTGTAAAATTCATACAGATAGAAACTGTTCTCTATCTTGTGAAAGCATATCTCGCAAGGATATACTCGATTCAATCTAAATTAAATTGATGAGAGAATTGTCCTTAAAAATATGTCGCATCGATACCTCGTCCTCGGACTTCTGGCAGAGCGCCCAATGACGGGCTATGACATTAAAAAGCATGTCAAGGCCATGTTAAGTGCGGTTACAAATGCCAGTTATGGTACTCTGTACCCGACCTTACATAAACTTTTAACCGAAGGCGCTGTTGAGGTGAGTGAAGTGCCTCAAAAAGGGCGACCCTCTAAAAAAGTTTATAGGATTACGGGGCTGGGCCAGCAAGAGTTAGAGGCGTGGCTTAAGCAGCCAGCCGCATCCGACCAAATTCGACGGGAGTTTTTGTTAAAGTTGTATCTGGCGAGAGATTTATCGCCCCAGCAGCTTATGATACTCGTAACCAATCGAATGGACGAAGCCCGTGCAATGTGGCGGGCGTTGGTTGCGGAAAAAGATGAGATCAATAACCCCCGACAGGCATGGGTGATGGATTATGCGCTCTCACTATGCAAGGCAGAGATGGAATGGTTGCAACAGTTAGAAGCGAAAATCGGAGTTGCCTAGCCGTATAAGTTGCTGACCAGGGGGAACTGGGAACGGGTTTAACCTTTATTACAACACCACGACCGGGAAAGGAGTTGAGCGCATGACCTTCACATTAGCGTGATGGGACGATGCGCTATTTTGGCTTTATGAATGCTATAACGGACAATGAGATGGAACTGGAAGACTTTGAGGCGATGTTGGATGATCCGGTGTATTCACCATTGGCGCTTCGGCGTGGTGAAATTCGCAACGGGATTATCATGGAAGTCAAAGAACGGGAGATCATCGTTGATCTTAACGCCAAGCAAGACGGTATTGTCCGCTTGGAAGATTTGGAACGGCTAGATGCCCAATTTCGCAGTGGGCTGCGGGTGGGTGATGAAGTGCCGGTCTATGTGCTGAACCCACGCGATCAAGATGATAATTTAATCGTCTCGATCAACATGGGCTTGCAGCGGTACGACTGGGAAAAAGCGCGTGAACTGCTCAAAAGCGAGGATGTAGATCGCATTCGCGTTACGGGGCATAACCGAGGCGGTATTCTGGTGCGGTGGAAGCGGTTGGAAGGGTTTATCCCTAGTTCGCATTTAACATCGATCAACTTGACGAGTGATCGCAACGCCAATTGGAACGATTTAATTGGGCGGGAACTCGTGGTTAAGGTGATTGAAGTCGATCAAGACCGTAGGCGTTTGATCTTCAGCGAGCGCGAGGCGCAAAAGGAATGGCGCGCCCAGCAAAAAGCGCGGCTTTTGGCAGAGCTTAAAGAAGGCGATGTCGTGCGCGGTACTGTTACGGGCTTGCGTGACTTCGGCGCTTTCGTCAATTTGGGCGGCGCGGACGGCCTCATCCATGTTAGCGAATTGGCATGGCATCGGGTCGATCATCCGCGTGATGTACTCAAGCCGGGTGAAGAGATTGACGTGTATGTGTTGAATTTGGATCGCTCGTCCAACCGAATTGCCCTCAGCCGCAAACGCCTGCTGCGTGATCCTTGGGAAGATGCTGCCGAGCGCTATCATGAAGGCCAGTTGGTCGATGGCACTGTCACCAATGTTGTTGATTTCGGCGCTTTTGTCGCGCTGGATAACGGCTTGGAAGGGCTGCTGCACTTGAGCGAAATGGGTGACGGATCGTTGAAAGAACCCCATTCTTATGTTCAAAAGGGTGATCGCATGAGCTTGCGTATCAGCCATCTTGAGCCAGAAAAGCGCCGCGTTGGATTTACCCAACGTTGGGGGACGGAAACCGGAGAAGCCCCTGTGGTTTCGCCAGATGCCGCCGCTGCGGAGGGTGTTGCCGCGCCGGATGCTGGTGTTGCCGAGAATGATATTTCACAGGATGCCGCTTTCGTCGAGAATGTTGTTTCGGAAGAAATTCCTGCCGAAGCACCTAGTGAAGTCGAGGTTTTTGCGCCGGCGGACGTGGTGGAAGCAAGTATAGACGCGCCCGTAAGTGATGAGGCGACGGAAGAAATTCCTACAGAATAAATGCTTTCGTTTGATATGAAAATGTAGGACGAGGTGCGCCTCGTCCCTACCCGAAATCACCTTCTTTAGAGATTTGCCCTGCTTTTGTGAGATTTCCACAAAAGCCAATCCTCCATCGTTGACAAACCAGAGTCCAACCAGTATAATTCCGCCCGATCTTAAGGGAGGGGACAGCGTCAGCCCGTGCAGGGTTGCCACGCTTAAGTAAGACTGGTGCTTTTATTTAGTTGTCACAACTCAGTCTATTTACTCGGTAACTCAGCACCAACGATGAGTTGACCGGGTTTTTGCACGTCTGGCTCCATAGATCAAAACAAAAATTTACTTTTGGGAGCATAAAGACACATGGATAACACGTTGGATTTCATAACCGATGAGATGGATTTCGTTGCGCTTTTGGATGCGTCCTTCGCGGACGATGATCTGGAGCGTGGCGATACCGTCGTAGGCACCGTCCTTTCGGTAGATCACCAGGGACTCATCATAGGGGTTGGTTCGCAGCGGGACGGGTTTGTTTCTCGCCGGGATATTGAACGGCTTGGTATGCAGCCGGAAAATTACCAACTTGGCGATGAAGTCGATGTCACCATCGTCCGCATGGAAGACGAAGAGGGCAATCTTGTCCTGTCGATTTCTCAGGCACGCCAGAGCGAAGATTGGAAGCTGGCAGAAAAACTGCTGGAAACCGATGATGTTTGGGATGGCGAAGTTGGCGATGCCAATCGCGGCGGGTTGATTATTGTCTTTGGCAATTTGCGTGGGTTCGTCCCTGCCAGCCATGTGGCGGATTTGCCGCGTGGGTTGGGCGAGGATGATCGTAAGGGCTATCTCTCGCGCTTGATCGGGCAGAAAATTACCGTCAAGGTCATCGAAGTGAATCGCAAGCGCCGTCGTTTGGTGTTTAGCCAACGTGACGCACAGCGTGGCACCCGTGATGCGCGTAAGGAATTCCTGCTGGATGAACTTAAAGAAGGTGAAATCCATAGAGGTGTCGTCAGCGGCCTGCGTGATTTCGGTGCATTTGTCGATCTGGGCGGCGCGGATGGATTAATCCATATTTCTGAATTGGCGTGGCATCGCGTTAAGCATCCGAAAGAACTTCTGAATGTCGGCGACAATGTGGAAGTGTATATCCTGCGGCTGGATAGCGAAGGCAAGCGTATTGGCTTAAGCCTCAAGCGTTTACAGCCGAATCCTTGGTCATTGGTGGAAGACCTTTATCATGTTGGGCAGTTGGTGGAGGGCTATGTTAGCCGTACCGCGCAGTTCGGCGCATTCGTCAGCCTTAAGCCTGGCATCGAAGCGCTGCTGCATGTCAGCCAGATTGCCGACCCGCCGCCTGCTGATGCGTCTTTGTTGATTGCAGAAGGCCAACGCTTGCAGATGCGTATTATCAGTGTTGAAGCTGATAAGCAGCGCTTGGGCTTGAGCCTTAAAGAAGTGACGCAGGAAGAACAACTGCGCTGGCAAGAACAACAGGGGATTACCGCCCCGATCTTCTTACAGCAGGAAGCACCAGCCGCAGCATTAGTCGAAACGCCAGTCGAAACCGAAGCGCTAATCGAAACCGAAGCGCTAATGGAAGCACCCGTCGAAATCGAAACACAACCGGAAACCGAACCAGTTATCGCTGGGGCATAAGTGAATTAAATACAGGGCGCAGTTCAGTAGGCTGCGCCCTTGTGGGCAAAAAACCCTAGTAAAAATGTCTCCCTATTGATATAATTCTGTAATAGCGGCTGAAGGGATTTGCTGTCCTCTCTTGCCTTGCGACAAAATCTTTAGCAGGAAGGGGGTGAAGCAAAACGTGGCCTCTGTAAGACTTAAACCCAATGAATCGCAGGAACAACTTCTGCGTCGTTTTCGCAAGCGTGTAACAAATGCTGGCATTCTTAGCACGGTTCGCCGCAAGCGCTGGCATATTTCCAAGAGTGAGCTGCGCCGAATTGAAAAGAAAAAAGCAATCCGTCGCTCGCGTCGTCGTCAACGTAAAGCCTCCACGCGCTAATTCTTAGCAAGTGAAGACTCAGTGGGCAGCGTACACTCTGAGTAAAATCGAAGTCCAAACCGCTGTCGTGAAATCCGGCAGCGGCTTGTTGTTTTTCTTAGCCGTAATAAAGGAGCGATATGTCAAAGAACGAAGATAAAGTCGAAGTTGAAGGCACCGTCATCGAGGCGCTGCCGAATACCCAGTTCATGGTAGAGTTAGATAATGGGCATCACATTTTGTCGTATTTATCCGGCAAAATGCGGAAATTTTATATCCGTATCGCTTTGGGTGATCGGGTGCGGGTGGAGATGAGTATGTATGATCCCACACGCGGACGCATCATTTTCCGCGCCCGCGATGGGAACAATCTAAATCGTCCGGGCGAATCTTAACTGTTTTTGGGTTTATTGCCCCAATGAACCGCCATTGTGCCGAACATAAAGCGTTTGAATTGGACGTTTTGTATACCGGCTTGGTTCATGAGGGTGGCGAGTTCTTCCGGCGTTTTAAACGACTGGGTTGATTCTGGCAGGTAACGATAAGCATCTGCACCTTGCTTGCCGCTGATGATACGCCCCATGGTCGGGATAATGGTCTTGAGATGAAACAGGATAAACGGGCGCAGTAGATTCTGGGGTGGCGGGGAGCTATCCAGAATGACGATGCGCCCACCGGGTTTGAGGGTGCGTAGCTGCTCGCGCAGTGTTTGTGGGATGTCGATGACATTCCGCACCAGATAACCTGATGTTACCGCGTCAAACGTATTTTCGGGGAAGGGGAGTTGCAACGCGTCTGCCCCCAGCCAGCCCACTTCATCCCCCATTTTCTGCTGCTGTCCTACCACCATCATTGGCAGCGAGAAATCCGCCCCCATCACTTGCGCGTCCGGCGTGGCTTTGAGCGCTTCAAAGGCGATGTCGCCTGTTCCGGTAGCAAGATCAAGCATTTTGCCGCCAGCGGGAAGCTGCGCTTTCTGGATAACGAAACGCCGCCAACGTTGATCTTGCCCCAACGTCATCAGACGATTCATCAAGTTATACCGAGCAGCGATGCGCCCGAACATATCTTGAACGTATTGTGATTTTTCTTTGCCTTGTAATGTAGACATTTTTTAGCAGTTAACCTCTAGCTTTTCGCGGTTTAGGATGTGGTTTTATTTCTGGCGATTTGATGAGGGGTGCAGGCCATAGGTGATCTTTGGTTGTCGCATTAATCATTACTTCCCCCGACTTGCCAACTGTGACATCCTCCGCCCAATTGATATTGGCAACGATGCGCCATGCTTCTTCGGAAAGATGATCTAAATCAAGGTCGTCATCGACAATGATGATGTGATATTCAGGCCAAGTATCCCATATCATGGCGGCGGTTTCCAGCGGTGTACTCTGAGAATGCGCGGCGACGATGAATCCGGTGAATATGCGCGATTGATCGCCAATTAAGGTTGTTAGTTTGGTGATGTCGGCTTGCTGAGGTGGATCGGGAAGGGGTTGCAAAGATTGCCCCGCTTTAAGCGTCGCATCAAGGCCGATTTTGCTGCCGAAACCCGCCACTTGAGTCGTGAAATCTTCGGGATGCAGCATTCCATTGACGAGGGTGACATCACGCCGCCAATCCACCGTCTGCAAGACGCGCCGCGCCACCGCGTTTAGGTCTTGTACATCGACATCAGAATCAACCACGATAATCGCCTTCATCAACCCAAGTTGACCCATTCCCCAAAGCCCAAACATGACTTTTTGCGCTGCCCCCAAGCTATGTGGCTTTATACTGACCACAGCAAGATTGCGGAACACCCCTACAGCGGGTAAGTTCAAATCAACAATTTCGCCAATCAGCAGGCGCAGCATGGGCATAAATAGGCGCTCGGTGGCTTTATTCATCCAATAATGCTCGGTTGGCGGTCTGCTCGGAATACTGATGGGTAAAATGGCATCACGGCGGTGAGTTATGGTGGTGACGTGCATGGCGACCAGTTGAGAATCCGGCACATAAAATCCGCTGTCACTGCTGATCGCGCCTCGGCTGCTAATATCGGTAGGATCAACCCAGCCTTCGATAATGAATTCTGCTTCTGAGGGAACATCCATTGGCTGGGAGATAGCTCTTGAAAATTTGACGGCCCCCTTCCGCAGCCAACCCGCTAAGAGATAGACATCTATCCCGGCAGGCAGCGGCGCATTCGCACACCATAGTGCCGCTGGGTCGCCACCGAGGACAATGGCTGTTGGAAGTCGTGAAGCTGCTGAATGATGAGCAAACAGCGTGGCTGGGAGGCCGAGCGTCTGCGAATCAAGGATTTGCACCCGTCCTAATGCCGTTTGACGTACTCGATTGGTCTGTATCAGGATTTGTGCCAACGTCAGCGTAGGCGTTTGCTCCATCTCCCAAAGGCGAATGGGTGGAAAAATAGATAGGTCAGCCTTACACACGATTTCTTGAACATCGGCTTTTGTGGCTGGACGCATACCCATGCCGCTGCTGCGAAAGGCGCTCATCACTTCGGCGGCGCGGCTCATCATTCCTCCCAAGCCGTGAGGGATGGCAGGATTGACCAATGCCGCCATGCGCTGTTCGATTTCTGCCAAATTTTCCGCGCCCAACGCCCATGCCATGCGTCGCTCTGTCCCAAATATGTTGGCGACAATGGGAAAGGCGCTGCCCTCGACTTGCTCAAACCAAAGCGCTTTGTTTCGCTCTGCTGGGCGTTTTGCCATTTGATCGCTGAGGGTGGCAAGTGCCAGATCGGGGCTGACCGGCGATTTTATGCGGATGAGTTCGCCAGATTGTTCCAAACGGATGAGGTATTCATCCAAATTACGATAGGCCATGAAGTCACATTCAAAACGTTCAAAATAATGTGAAGATGATAAAGTATAACCCTTAATTGAATATGAGACTATTTATGCAGGTTTACAGAGGATGCGTTGGCCTTGCCCCGGCGAAGGGATATTAAAGACGGATTCGGGAAACGGGACATCAACATCAATAGGGCGAGAAAAGTGGTTGTAAAATGAGTAGCTATCCAGAATAGATTGTCCGGGAATGCTGCGGACGAATGTCAAGAATTCACGCGCCAGCCCATTGGTCTTGTCGTCAATATTTTCACCATCAAGGACGTAAAAATAAAGGGGGCGGATAAGGTCTTTTGGATAAAGTTCCAGATCAACATCGTCTTCGAGGGGATTTACCCCGCGTTCATCGCCTTCTAGCAGCGTCAGAGCGCTGAGATAATCGGACGGTTGGGTACGCAGCCATGCCTCCGCCGCCCAATAGAGGGAACCGGGAATTTCTAGCACACGATTTAGGCAGTCGGGGTTAGAATCACACAACAGATAATTCACGCCTGCTGGATACAAATTACCCGTCGCCCACGCATTAACTTGCCCCACATCATCCCGAATTTCGTTTGGGATGGGCTGCTGCTCAAAGCGAATGAGCCGATTCATGACGATTTCGCTCGTCCCGCTGCCTTTACGCAGGAGAATCGTGATCGGTAGGCTGCCGCCATCAGCAGGCCAATTGCCCACCTCTGCCCAGTCTCGGATGCTGCCCTCTAAAATACTGCGTAGATCGCGCACGAGGATAGATCGAGAGATCGGGCGATTGTCACCGGGAAGATTAGGATCGCGCACATCGCGTACAATTGGATTATTGAGGTTGGTGATAAAGGTCAGCACGTCAAAGCCGATTTCGGCAGCGCAGTCTATTTTGATACTCGCATCAATTAATCGCTGATATTGACTATCCGTCATGGGTTCAGACATCGCCAAAATATGCACACACTTGTCCTCGATGGCTTCTTCTACGCCAGCGGTGGAGCCTATGCCCCGAATTTGTACGTTAACGCTGTGTTGATTTTCAAAAGCTGTTTCCCAATCGTAGGCCATATTCAGCCCTTCGCCCAGAATTGTGTTGCTGCCCGCAACGCACAACTGTGGTGGAGGATTTACGATATTGCCAATTTGTTCCACACTGCCAAGCAGTTCCCCAAAATCCGCGCCGAGGCCGATGAGCGTACCAAGCAAGGTCGCCGCAAAGATGACAACGGCAAATAGTCCTAACGAGGCTTCTTTAGGTTCTTCGACGACCTTTACCCGTACCGGCGCGGCATCGTCATCTTGCATCACGCGCACACGCGGCATTTTGGTTTCAGGAGTGGGCGAGGATTTTACAGGTTGGCGGGAGGCTTGGTCTTCGCTCATGCTTAACTCCATCGGAGATTATCTCTTGACGCACTATAGCATGATTTTGTTTATCCCCTGTTTAAGCAGATGTTATCCCTCAATAATTAATTGATGGGGAGGTTTTTTCTTGTCTATGCGTACACTATAATGGGGTTTTCTTTTGGAGATCAAATTTATGTCGCTGCGATTTCATGAAATTTCTGAGGCAAATCACCACATTTTGAATCCTTTTGATGAGGCGAAATTGATGCTGTTGGCAGAACTCTGTCATCTACGCGAAGGGATGCGCCTGCTGGATTTAGCCTGTGGGAAAGGCGAACTCTTGGCACGTTGGGCGCAGCGCTATAAGGTGATCGGTGTCGGTGTGGATTTGAGCGCGGTGTTTATCGAAGCGGCTAATGCCCGCGCTTTTGAGTTGGATATTGTCGGGCAAATGACGTTTATTGAGGGGGATGCGGCGGATTATCCCCAAGAGCATCATCAATTCGATATTGTGAGTTGTTTGGGGGCAACGTGGATTGGTGGTGGCTTGGTCGGGACGTTGAATTTGATGGCGACAGCGCTTAAGCCTTCGGGCGGGTTGTTGATTGTGGGCGAACCGTATTGGCTGGAGACACCTACGCCGGAAGCTGTGGCGGCATTAGGCTATCCGGTGGAAAGTTTCGCCACCTTAGAAGGGACGCTAGACCGCTTTGAAGCGAATGGGCTGGAATTAATTGATATGGTGTTAGCCGATAGCGATAACTGGGATCGGCATGTCGCTTCGCAGTGGAACACTGTGCATCAATGGCTGAGGGAAAACCCTAATGTTGCCGACGCTCCTGTAATACGCGAATGGATGGCTAAAAACCGCCGTGATTATTTAACCTATGGGCGGCAGACAATGGGATGGGGCGTGTTTATTTTGGCTGCCAGCCATAAAGTCATTTCTGCCGCGCCCCGTGTGGAAAATCCGTCGCGTCCGATTGAGGTAGAGATTCGGGATGCGATGTTATGGGTAGGGCTGTATGACGGACGTGTAATCGGGAATCCGCTGGCGTGGTATCCTTGGCTGGAATCGGCTTCACTAGATGCACAAATGACTTTCGATATAGATGCTTTCGGTATCAATTGGGTGATGTTGGAGAAGCGCATCAATGTGGACGCGCTTCTGCGTGGTCATGGGTGATGAAGCGGGTTATTCGTCAAACAATTCGCCGACGCTGCGCCCTTCGTGCGCCCGTAAAATAACCTCTGCCAGCATCGGCGCAACCGAAAGAACGGTCATATTCGGAGGGAGTTTTTCTGGCGGGAGGGGGATGGTGTTGGTAAGGATGATTTCTTTAAGATTGAGTGCGCCCAGCCGTTTAAAACTGAGATCGTTCAAAAAGCCGTGCGTAAAGGCCAGATAAATATCCTTCGCGCCGTTTTCTCGCAGCACCCCGACGGCATTCACGACGCTGCCAGCGGTGTTTACCTCGTCATCGACTAGCAGCACATTGCGGCCTTCTACGCTGCCGATGATCGAGAGCGCTTGTGGGCGTTCTTTATTATCCACCCGGCGTTTCTCCACGAGGGCGACAGGCATATTGAGCTTTTCGCCCCAGTTGCGGGCTGTTTTCGCAAAACCAAGATCAGCCGAGACGACGGTTAAATCTGGGATATTTTTTTCTTGGACGTAATCGCTCAGGAGATGAAACGAAGTCAGTGCATCGCCGGGGATGTTGAAGAAGCCTTGAATTTGTCCTGCGTGGAGGTCAATCGTAATGTAGCGGTCTGCCCCTGCTGCCTCGATCATGTTGGCAAGCAGACGGGCAGTAATGGGGACTCGCGGTTGATCTTTTTTATCGGAACGTCCATAGGTTAAATAAGGGATGACGACGTTGATGCGCCATGCGGAGTCGCGTTTGAGTGCGTCGATCATAATCAGCATCTCAAAGATATTATCGTGGATGGGCGAACACATGGTTTGCACGAGATAAACATCCTTGCCGCGCACACTTTCCTTCAGCCTGAGGAAGATATTTTCGTTGGTAAATACCGTTCGCTCATATTCACCCGGTTTAATACCCAGATGGGCGGCGATTTCTGCCCCAAGCCCCCCAGCGGCGTTACTGGCAAATAACTTAATTTCACCTAAGCGCATATCTGAAATATCCTCTTTGATGGCGTAAAACTCGCGGGTGATTTTTGTTCCCGGTATCTTTTGGCTTGCCAGCAGGTCTTCTATCATTGAATTTGCCCTGCATATCTTAAACTTTTTGTGTTTCCAAGATGAGGTGGACGGCATGTTGTGGGTCGATCTGACGTGCTTGGATGCGTTCAATCATATCCGTCAGGACGCTTGTCGTAACTTCGGCTTGCAAACGCATCATCAATGCACTTTGCAAACGCTCGTAAAGCTCAATTTCAATTCGCTGTCGTTCTAACTCGGTGTTCAAGCCGTTTTCGGCAATATAACGGCGATGATCCGCAATCGCCTCGATCAAGGCTTGGACTCCTGAGACCGTAGTATCCTCGCTGGTCGCCACTGTGCGAATGACGGGCGGAATCCAAAACGTATTTTCGTGCGGATTGGTTGTTTTTTCCAGCCTGATAAGCTGCCCGTGATGCGATATCATATGTGACTTTGCTGCGGGATGCCCTAATTCTAGCATTGCCCTCAGGCCACGCACGGTGTTATCTGCACCGGGGCGATCTGCTTTGTTGACGACCAAAATATCGGCGATTTCCAGAATACCTGCTTTGATAGCCTGTACATCATCGCCCATACCCGGTGCTTCGACGACAATGGTTGTTTGGGCGGCGCGGACAATATCGACTTCACTTTGCCCTGCTCCGACGGTTTCCACCAAAATCACGTTAAAACCCGCCGCATCCAAGACGCGCATGGCATCGCGTGTCGCCCGTGCCAGTCCACCAAGGCTCCCGCGTGTCGCCATGCTGCGTATGAAAACGCCTTTGTCCCCCGAAAGATCGCGCATACGGATGCGATCGCCTAAGATTGCGCCGCCAGAAAATGGGCTGGTCGGGTCTACGGCGATGATGGCGACTGTTTTGGCTTGTTCACGGTAGGCTTTCGCCAGTGTATTCACCAACGAACTTTTTCCTGTTCCGGGTGCGCCTGTGATGCCGATCATCCATGCTTGCCCGGTATGCGAAAATAACGCTGCAACAGCCTCATCCGCGCCTTGACTGCCGTTTTCGATAACGGTCAACAGACGTGCTAGCGCTCGTCGACTGCCCTTAAGCACCTCATCAGCCAGAAGCATCACGTCGCTTGCTCACTAGAATTCGCGCTGTTTTTATCGGTCACAATTTGATGAATTTGTTTAACGATTTCCTCAGTGCTGGTGCCGGGCCCGAAGATACCACGTACCCCCATCGCCGCCAATTGTGGCTTATCATCATCGGGGATGATGCCGCCCAGAATCAGCGGTATGTCTTCGAGTTCGTTGGCATTCATCACTTCTCGGATGCGCGGCACGAGCGCCATGTGCGCCCCGCTGAGGATGCTTAACCCGACGACATCGACATCTTCTTGCAAGGCGGCTTCGGCAATCATCTCTGGTGTTTGGCGCAGCCCGGTGTAAATTACTTCAAATCCGGCATCGCGGAGGGCGCGGGCGATAACCTTTGCGCCCCGATCATGCCCATCTAAACCCGGTTTAGCAATAAGTATACGTATTCCTTGTCCTGCCATAAGATTAATGAATTCCATAGAAATACTTTGATGCTTGAATTATAACATATCGTCCTTAGCACAACCGCTTAAAAGAATGCACTTGATAGTAAATTTTTCCCAATAAAACATAAAACAAACCAAAACCTAATGCTTGTGAAGCGTCTTTATGAAAAACATTATGATAGAATTGTGGTACCTAGGTTCAGAATTTGATACAAGGCATGAAACATGCGAGCCGCATCCACAGCAGAGATCAAAAGGCAAACGACCACTGTACCTGCTGCACCAGGTAAACAAGCCGAGCGACTGCGCTATGGCATTCTCCTCGCGGCAGCCTTGGTGACGATAGGATTAATTATCCTTTATTTGGTTTTGGGCATCACTTGGTTTAGTCGGCCTTTTCTGGGCGTGATGGTTTCGCATACCCAAACCGTCAATGCTGGACAGCCGACTGGGAGTAAAGGGTGGGCTGGCTTAGATGCGGGGATGCGGCGTGGCGATCTGATTATCCAGATTGATTCCAGAGATGTCACCGACCAAGCCTCATTTGAGGCTGCGATCAGTCTGCTAAAAGCTGAAGAATTTGTCAATGTTGTGTTTGAACGCCCCGCACCGGATGGGCAGCTCTCTTTGCCAACGATGCAGGAAATTAATCGCAACTCTGCTTATTTAACCGTCTGCGAGGAACCCGATTTAGAAAGAGAATTGGCAAGCTGTCGCTCGTCTTTCGCGCTTCGCAGCTTGCCCGATAATGATTTCTTGGCGTTTTTTATTATTCCTTCAATTTCGGCACTCCTGGTTCTCAGCATTGGTCTGCTGCTGGTGCGTGTACGGGGTAAGCAAGAAAATGCTTTTATGCCGATTTTAGGCTGTTTTTTGTTAGCCATTTTTATGAGTGGCATGTTTGATGGCAGTTCAACCCATGCGCTGGGGCCGATTTGGTTGGTCGCAACCGTGTTTTTAGGCGGTGTATTAATCACACTAGGGCTGACATTTCCGCTGACTGCTGCCTTTATTTATAAATATCCACTTCTGCGTTATGTGCCGATGATTGGCAGTGTGGTTTTAGCGGCGGCTGTGTTGGTGCAGTATTACACCGAAACGCCCCAAACAGTCGGCAGCAGCGCCATTACTGTGAGTATTGCCGTCATCATGAGCAATGCGATTTTAGCTACACTCTTGTTCTTTTATCAGCGTCCCCGCGCCAGAAGTCCGCTGCTGCGCGATCAATCCAATACCTTGTTTATTGGCTCGTCCTTGGCATTAGCACCAGCCTTGGTTTGGCTGGCGGGTCTTCTCATCCGACTGGTAACAGGGCAAACGATGCTGGCGTTTAGTATAGAAGCGACCACACCCTTTTTTATTCCGCCAGCGATGAGCGTGGGATATGCAATGTTGCAATCTCGCCCTAGAGATACTGATCGCGTGATTAGCCAAGCAATTAGTTATACCGTGATGCTGGGTGCGCTGATCGTCGGATTCTTTCTGCTGGTTTTGGGGGCGAATATGCTGGCTGTTCCCAACATCAGCGCGAATGATCCGGTCTTAGTGGCTTTGACGATCTTCTTCATCTCAATGTTATTTTTACCAGTGCGTATCCGATTACAGCGCCGCATTGATGAGATTTATTTCCGCACTCGCCGCGATTATCAGAACGAGTTAGAGGAATTCGGGCGTAAGCTGACTTCAATGGTTGATTATCAAACGATCATCCGGGAGTTCCGTACGCTGTTAAGCGACACTGTAAAGCCATCCGGTGCGCTCGTGTTTTTATATAACGCGCAAAACGGTAATTTTACAGCGTATGGCGATCCTAAGCCGGAAACTGATATTACCTTTACGATGGACAGCGGGGTTGTTCAGCTTCTTAATAACAGCAACGCCACGATTTTTCTGGAACCAGGCCAGCCTTGGCCGGTGGAACTGCGTTCTGATCGGGCGCGTTTAAGTATTTTGAAGGTCATGGTGATCGCGGGGATGAGTGGCAGTGAGCAGTTAAATGGCTTTATCTGTCTTGCACCGCCGCTTTCTGGTCTGCGTGGCTACAATTACGAAGAACTGCGCTTTATCAACAATCTCGTCAATCAAATTGCGGTGACGATTGAACGCGCCCAAGTGATCGATAACATGGAACGGCGTGTGCGGCAGTTGGATGTACTCAGCCGTGTTGGTCAGGCGGTGAACTTCACCATCGAAATGGATGATCTGTTGGAACTCATCAGCGCCCAGACCGACCAACTTATTTCATCGCCGTATTTTTATATCGCGCTGCATGAGCCTATCCTAAACGAACTTTTCTTCGCCTTCTTCCTTGAGGATGATGAGCGCAACCGCGATAACGAAGGTCAGCGTTGGGAGCTTGGGCGCGATCTTTTTAGTGAAGTGGTGACGACCAGCCAACCGCTTATCGTGGAAGATTACGCCAAAGCGATGATGAAGAATCAATATCAATTCAGCTACGAATCGCGCAATATCAAAGCATGGATGGGCGTGCCGCTAATTGCTGGAACGCGCACATTGGGCGTTTTAGCCGTCGGTGAATCTGACGCGAATAAGACCTATAACCAAGATCAACTGCGTATCTTTAGCGACATCAGTGCGTTGGCAGCAAGCGCGATTGAAAAAGCCCGTCTCTTTGCGGAAACCACCACACGCGCCCGTCAGTTGACGATCCTCAACGACATCAGTCGTCAGATGGTGGCTGCTGAAGCCGATATTGAGACTCTCTTAAGCCTGATTACGTCGGCTGCGGTGGATATTTTGAACGCGCAGGCGGGTTCACTGCTGCTGACCGCCGACGATGGCAGCAGCGATTTGGAATTTAAAGCAGCGGTAGGCGGAACAGGGAAAGATTTAGTCGGGACGCGCTTGAAGGCAGGTTACGGGCTGGTGGGTAAAGTGGCTGCTAGCGGTGAACCTGTAATCTCCAACGATACTTCGCGGGATAACCGCTTTGATGGGGACTTAAACGCCAGCTTCCGTACCAATTCTATCTTGGCTGTGCCGTTGATTGGTAAAGATCGTATCGTCGGTGTATTGGAAGTGCTGAATAAAAAAGACGGTACGGTTTATATCAGCGAAGACGTTGAGCTGCTCACGACTTTCGCGGCACAAGCAGCCATCGCGCTGGAAAATGCCCGTCTGTTCCAAATGACAGACTTGCAACTCTCGCGGCGTGTTCAGGAACTTGAAAATCTTGAGCTGATCGACAAGGAATTGAATCGGACTCTTGATCTGGAAAAAGTAGCGCAGATTACGGTGCGATGGGCGATTGCCAACAGTGGGGCGGTTGCGGGGATGTTGGGCGTATTAACGGAAACCAAATCGCATTTACGCATCGTCGCCAGTTATGGCTACAAAGAAGACCTGCTTCGCAGCAATATGGTCGAAAATGGGATGTGGCCTATCGACAAGGGTATTATCAAGCGTGTGCTGCGTACTCGTCGTGCCGACCTTGCCCCAGATGTGAAAATCGACCCCGATTATACGGAACTGCTCCCGCGCTCCATCAGCCAAATTACGATTCCGATGCTTTCGGGTGATGAATTGAACTCGGTCCTGGTATTAGAGACGAACCGCGAACCGCGTTTTAATCTGCTTGACCTCGATTTTGTGCAGCGTCTCGCAGAACATGCCAGCATCGCTATCGCCAACGCCCAACTTTATGAACAGCTTACCCGCGCCAACGAGTCGAAATCGGAATTTGTCGGTTTTGCCGCGCACGAACTTAAGAATCCGCTGACCTCGGTGAAAGGGTACGCGGATACGCTCATGGGACCGATGGGCAGCCTGATTAGCGAACAACAGCGCAGAGAATTTTTGGCCGTCATCCGTTCCAACGCAGATCGTATGCAGACGATTATTGATGATCTACGCGATATTGCGCGGATTGACGCAGATCAGCCGCTAGTTTCCACCGTTCTTTCGCCTACGAGCATCCGTAAGGTTGTTGTGGAAACACTGCGGCCTTTCCAACAGCAGTTAATCGACAAACATCAGGAAGTTATCCTGAATGTGAATGAGGATTTGCCACTCGTTATGGGGGATGAAACCCGTTTAATCCAAGTCATGACGAATTTCGTCAGTAATGCCTATAAATACAGTCCGCCGGAAGCAAAAATCACCATTAATGCGAAAGTGAAGCGCGTTTTCCGCAATGAACGCGGCGCAGATATTGGCCCTGTGATGATTGTTTCGGTTAAGGACGCGGGTATCGGCATGGGCGAAGAAGACTTGCAAAAAATCTTTAAAGTGCGCTATTTCCGTAGCGAGAATCAACTGGCTAGAGACCAACCCGGTACAGGTTTGGGCATGATGATTACCCAAAACATCATCGAACAACATAAGGGGACTGTGTGGGTGGAAAGCGAGATCGGCAAGGGTTCCATCTTCTACTTTACCGTGCCGCTTGC
>DAOTTO010000324.1:0-3744 GCA_034437895.1 Anaerolineae bacterium
TGTTACGGTGTCTTCCAAAGGGTGTGATCTCTCAATTTGGGCAGTTTCTCCCTCTCGCGGCGTAAATGCGAGATGTACTTGGTAATTACTGCGATACTCAGATTGCTGAATCATCCAAGAAAGTTTTTCTCTGGGGTCTTTTGGCGTAACTTCTGGTTGCTCTACTATTGATTGCCTTATCTCATCACGAATTTTCTCTGGGCTGATGTGCAATGATTTCATGGCGGCGAGGGCTGCACTGTTACGCTGCTCCATCATACCAAGTAGTAAATGCCCAGTTCCGATATACCAATCCCCTCTATTTCTTGCTTTCGCAACTGATAACTCCAACAAACGCTTCGTTTCTTTCGATAAATCAATTTCCTTGGGCTTGCGAAAAGGACGGGGCAACCTTTTAATCATTTGCCGAATATGCTGTTCGCGTATTCCAGCACTTTCAAGCACCCTTTTCGTTGCACTTTCGACACGCAATAAACCCACGAGAACATGTTCGGGATGAATAACACTTTGGTTTTCTTCTTCAGCGGCATCCTGCGCGTGTGATAAAACCATCTTAGCATTATTGGTAAAGCGCTCTACTTTGCTGGACATCAGTTTTACCTTTAATTTATTGTATAAGAGATTGGCTGCAACTTCTTCTATATCACACTCATTTTACAGACAATTTACGTCTGGGTTGCATCCTCGTTGATCGGCTTAGTTTCGCCTGTCGCAAGTTTGCTGTCTGTGACGGGCGCAATCCGCTGCACCAGCACTTTATCCACCCGCCGCCCGTCCATATCGACCACCTCAAAACGAAAACTCTGCCACTCAAACGTATCCGCCACAACGGGGACTTTACCTTGATGCGTCATGATGAAACCCGCAAGCGTCTGGAAGAGTTTCTCGTCTTCGCCGGGCAATTCATCCTTAAGGTCTACCAAATCCTTAAATTCTTCCACCGAAATTAGGCCATCCACCAACCATGAGCCATCCGCCCGCTGCACCGCTTCTGGTTCGTCATCTAACGCGCCGACGATGGCCTCTAGGATGTCGTTGATCGTAATCACGCCTTCGACATTGCCATACTCGCCGATCACGAGCGCAAGCTGGCTTTCATGCCCACGCAGCACTTCCAACACATCGCCTGCCGCCGCCGTTTCTGGGATAAATTGTGCCGAAAGCAGATTTGCCCGTAGATCAATCGGCTGCCCGCTTAACGCCTGCCGCAGCAAGTCCTTGGCGCTGATAATGCCAATCACATGGTCAAGGCCGCCCTCACAAACTGGAAAGCGCGAATAGTCGCTTTGTTCCACTTTTTCCAGAATTTTGTCGGGCGTGTCGGTTATTTCAAACCAGAACATGCCCGTGCGTGGGGTCATCAGTGCTTCTGCCTTTAAATCCCCCAGCCGAAAAACTCCGGCGATCATATCCTGCTCAGATTTATGGAATACGCCCGATTCTGCCCCTTCGCGCAGCATAACGTGAATCTCTTCCTCAGTGACGGCGGATTGACCATCGTCTTTGATGCCGAGCAACTTCAAAATGGCTTCGGTGGAAAGACTCAGCAGCCACACCAGCGGATAAGTAAGTAAAGACAGATAGTGCATGGATGGGGCGACCAGCATGGCGATTCGCTCTGGATTTTGTATCGCCAGCCGCTTGGGGACGAGTTCGCCCACAACCAGCGAAAGGTAAGTCGTCAACAGAACGACGAACACGAATCCGAGTGCATCAGCATAAGGCCGCAAAAAGTCGATTTTGGCGAGTTGAAGGGCGATGTCTCCGGCGACAGTTGCGCCGCCAAATACACCCGCCAGAATGCCGATTAGCGTAATACCGATTTGTACCGTTGAGAGAAATCGGTTGGGGTTATTGGTCAATTCAAGCGCAATTTTGGCGCTCTTGCTGCCTTCTTCCGCTTTTTGCTGCAAACGCGCACGCCGCGCAGAGAGAATCGCCAATTCAGACATCGCCAGCACACCATTAATCACAGTGAGCAAGAGCAGTATCAAAAAATCCATTGATTGTCTTTATCCTTGTTTATAAAGGCTGTTTGGAGAATATTCAGATTGAATATGGACAGTTACCGCGCATCCCAGCGCATGTGCATCACATCACGCAGCCGGACGAAACGATAGCGATCCAAAAGTTGATTCATAGGCGCGTCATCCATCGGATGCTCGATGCCAAGCGGATTCCGTCCGAAGCGGCGGACAGCCGTATTCAAAAGAATCTCATCATACACGCCTTGATATTGTGGATAGACCATCAGCGTTAGATGAGTACGAGCGGCGAAGGCATTTTCAATCCAGAGCGAGGCCACTAGTTTTTCCGGCTGTCCGGCGCGGATGACCAAGCGCTCGGTAGTGCGTAAGTTCGCCCAATCATTCAAGAGCGACCAGAAAGATTTTTGAAACAGATTGGGATGCAGCGGACGCAGCCAGCCCACACCGCTCTGCTGCTGCGGACGCACAATGGCGGCAAGATCATATTCATCGCGCCATTCGCCGCGCCGACGATGAGTGATGAAGGCATCATAACCTTCAGAAAGTTCAGGTACACGGGAATAACTGCTGCGCCGCCACGTCGTCCAGGCACGTTCTTCGATAAATCCTAGTGAGCGATACAAATGCCGCGCTGTATGGTTTTCCATATCGACTTGCAAAATCGCTGTTGTTCCACCGCGCTGATAAATCATCTCCATGCTGGCCTGCATCAATCGGCGGGCGATTCCTCGTCCTTGATAGTCGGGATGTACGCCGACATTGGCGATAATCCATGCGCTGCCCAACTGCCTAGGCCAATTGGCGGCATAAACCGAGACATTGCCAATGAGCTTGCCGTCTTCGATCCAGACATAACCAATATTGATGCCGAGTGCCGTTTCATTCATGCGCGAGAGGACGCGCAAACTGGGGCCCATCTTGCTGAGATAGCGCATTTCCCGCAGGGCAGCACGCCCATTGCTATCCATACTGGAGGCAAAGACCAATTCAATTAAATCAGCGAGGGGAGCGAGATCGGTTCGTAAATTAACGGGACGCATTCCACTCTTCATCTCTACTGGCAGTTTTTGCCCGCTTAAGCTGACCAATGCGTTGTCACCAAAATTAAGATACCTCTTAGGGAATTATAACGGCTGGGTTGGATGAAACCAAGATAAAGTCATAATTGTGAAAAAGTTATGAAAAATAGATAAAGAATACCAAAATAGGCGTTTCTAATGACAACTATTTATTGTAAGTCAATGGAGTATTGTGGTAAACTGAAATTGTCGTCATTAAAATCGTTTATTCTACGATGAAAAAGTCAGGTTATACTATATGAGGAGGTACTTTAGTCATATAAGGGAATGCTGAAAAGCTGACCCAATCTTGTTATTCAAGGTCTTATTCGGGAGATTTATTATGGTTATGCAGGCGTTTCTCATCTGGTTACATGCCACGCTGCAAACGTGGAACGCCTTTGAGTCGAATGAAGATGTTAACGAGTCTGAATTCGGCCAAGGCTTGGTAGAATATGCACTCATTCTCGTTTTTGTCGGTGTCGTAGTGATGGCGTTATTGATTATTCTTGGCCCATCTATCGGCAATATGTACCAGAATATTCTGGTAGCAATTCGCGGTGCACAGGACTAATTGATACAGGACTTTCGCTTACCTCACCCCCCGGCTCCCTCTCCAATACTTGGAGAGGGGGAGAAAAACGCATCTTGAAGTCCCCTCTCCATGCAATGGGGAGGGGATTTAGGGGTGGGGTAAA